>NZ_JBEOVN010000156.1:0-17902 GCF_040295565.1 Streptomyces sp. NPDC002785
GGGCCCCCGCCCCCCACCACCCCTCTCTCATGCGTTCACTGCCCTCTCATGCGTTCAAGGGCTGAGCGGGTTGGTATTGCTGTTGTTGCCCGGCCGCCCGGGGTCCGCTCCCTCGCCCGGCAGGTCCGGGGACTGGCTCGGCGGCGCCTCCGGCGACTGGCTCGGCGGCGCCTCCGGTGACTGGCTTGCCGACTGGCTGGGCGAGTTGCTCGGGCTCTGCGCGGGCGGGCTCGGCTGCTCGGACGGGGACGTGTCGGGGCTCCGGGTCGCCGGGGGGGTCGTCGACGGGCTGGCCGGCAGGGTGACCTCGCCACGCTCGACGTCCTGCAGGTCGAACTGGGCGCTGGAGCCGCCGTTCAGCGCACCCACGGTGTAGTCCGCCCAGATCCGCGCCGGGAAGCCGCCACCGTTGGCCCGGCCGGAGTTGGCGGTACCGGTCAGGCTGACCTGCCCGCCGCCGTCCTGGGGGGACTCTCCGAACAGTGCGACGACCGTGGTGAGCTCCGGGGTGTAGCCCGCGAACAAAGCGGCCTTGTTGTTCTCCGAGGTACCCGTCTTGCCCGCCGCCTCGTAGGCCGAGGTGTTGACCGCCCGGCCGGAGCCGCTGTCCACGACGCCCCTGAGGACGGAAGTGACGGTGTCGGCGGACTTGCGGCTGATCACCTGATCGCCGATGCTCTTGACCGGCTCGACCGTGCGGTCACGATGCTTGGCGGACTTCACGATGAACGGGGTGACCTTCTTGCCGTGGTTGTCGAGCGTGGCGTACGCGCCCGCCATGTCCCACGTCGAGGCGTTCATCGTGCCCAGCGTGATCGCGGGGCGCTCGGGGAAGTTCTTGTCCGGCAGCCCGAGTGCGAGCGCGGTCTTCTTCACCTTGGCGGGGCCGACGTCGACGACCATCTGCGCGAACACCGAGTTGATCGAATCGTCCATCGCGCTCTGCACGGTGACGTCGCCGTAGCTGACGTCGTCCTCGTTCTGCGGGGCGAACGGGGTGTCGCTGCCCACGACCGGCCGCTTGCTGGTGCCGTCGTAGCGGGTGTTGGCGCCGATCAGGTCGCCGCCCTGGGTCTTCGATCCGTTCTCCAGCGCGGAGGCGAACACCAGCGGCTTGAAGGTGGAGGCGGGCTGGTAGTCCTGGCGGGTGGCGTTGGAGATGTAGTGCTTGATGTAGTCCACCCCGCCGTAGAGCGCGACGACGGCGCCGGTCTTCGGGTCGACGGAGGTGGCGCCCGCCTGGACGGTCGCGTCGACCTTGTTGTTCTTGCGGTCCAGCTTGGACTCCAG
Source organism: Streptomyces sp. NPDC002785 (assembly GCF_040295565.1). Classification (NCBI taxonomy): domain Bacteria; kingdom Bacillati; phylum Actinomycetota; class Actinomycetes; order Kitasatosporales; family Streptomycetaceae; genus Streptomyces; species Streptomyces sp. NPDC002785. The sequence continues at coordinate 1,291 of NZ_JBEOVN010000156.1, forward strand.
CTGCCGGTCGACCGACTGCTCCAGCTGCTTCTGCCGCTTCTTGTCGATGTTGAGAGTGAAGGTCCAGCCGCCGGCCCGCCGCACGTCGTCCGTGATGCCCTGCTTGTCCAGCTCCTTGTTGGCGGCCTCGACGAGGTAGCCGGTCTGGCCCTCCATGCCCTTGGCGGGCTTGGGCTTGTCCGGGTACGGGAACGTGAGTTTGTCGCGCTCGGCCTTGTCGAGCCAGTGCATCTCAACCATGTTGTCGAGTGTGTAGCCCCAGCGCTCCTTGACGAGCTTCTTGCCGGTCTCCGTCGCGTATGCCCAGTCGTACTGGCTGGGGGCCTGGAGCGTCGCGGCCAGGTAGGCACCCTGGGAGACATTGAGGTCCTTGGCGTCGACACCGTAGTAGGCCTGCGCCGCGGCCTGGATACCGCTCGCTCCGCGTCCGTAGTACGCGGTGTTGATGTACCCGGCGAGGATGTAGTCCTTGCTCTTCTTCTGGTCGACCTTGAGGGAGATCACCAGTTCCTTGAGCTTGCGGCTGACCGTCGGGTCCTGCGTCAGGTAGTAGTTCTTCACATACTGCTGGGTGATGGTCGAGCCACCCTGCTTGCCCTTGCCGCTGACGGTGTTGAAGATCCCTCGGGCGGTGCCCTTCAGGTCGACGCCCTTGTCCTTGTAGAAGGTCTTGTTCTCGGCGGCGACGAAGGTGTGCTGGACGTCCTTGGGCACCTCGGCGAGGTCGACGATCTCCCGGTTGACCTTGCCCGTCCGGGCCAGCAGGCTGCCGTCGGCGTACTTGTACACATTGCTCTGCAGCTTGGCCTGGGCGTTGCCCTCGGGCACGTCCACGACCATGTACAGCACGGCGAAGGCGCCCATGCCCAGCAGGCAGAACCCGAAGAACGCACCCAGAAGCTTTCGCCAGGTGAAGAGTCTGCGTATGCCGCCGCTCTTCGCAGCCCGCGGCGCTCCGCGCCGCTGGGCTCGTCGCGCATCCGCTCGACCCATCTCTGTGTTGCTCCTGTTTCTCTGCTCGACCAGATCAGCTCAGCCCGGCCCAGCTAACACCGTCAGCAAGGACAAAAAGCATGTGATGCGGTCTTTTCCGGACGTGACAAACAGCACCCACTCTCTAAGGAACCGACTCACGAGAGGCCCACAGGGTTGCGAAGTCAGATAATGTGTAATCACATTGCTAGCATCGCGCCAGCCTTCCGGAACGGGGGACCACATGTCCGACCAACGCAATCCGTACGACGCGTCCACTTCAGCCGCCGATCTTGTTCCCGACGCCCCTCAGATGCCCGAGCCGCAGGTGAGAGAGGTGGCGGCGCACAGCATCCCCGGCGGCCTCGGCCTGCTGCTGACCGTGATCGGAGTGATCGCCGGCATCGGCCTCGTCGTCGTCGGCGGCATAGCCGGCTCGAACGGGAACAACGGCGTGGGCGCCGCGGTCGTCATCCCCGGAGTCCTGCTCGTCATCGCCTCGTTCTTCTGCATGACGGGTGTGAAGATGGTCGCACCGGGCGAAGCGCGGGTGATCCAGCTCTTCGGCCGGTACGTCGGCACGATCCGCACCGACGGGCTGCGCTGGATCAACCCGCTCACCAGCAGCCGGAAGATCTCCACCCGGGTCCGCAACCACGAGACCGCGGTCCTGAAGGTCAACGACGCCTACGGCAACCCGATCGAGCTCGCCGCGATCGTCGTCTGGAAGGTCGAGGACACCGCGCAGGCGCTCTTCGAGGTCGACGACTTCCTGGAGTTCGTCGCCACCCAGACCGAGGCGGCCGTCCGGCACATCGCGATCGAGTACCCGTACGACGCCCACGAGGAGGGCGGCCTCTCGCTGCGCGGCAACGCGGAGGAGATCACCGAGAAGCTGGCCGTGGAGCTCACCGCCCGGGTGCAGGCCGCCGGCGTACGGATCATCGAATCGCGCTTCAGCCATCTCGCGTACGCCCCCGAGATCGCCTCCGCGATGCTTCAGCGCCAGCAGGCCGGCGCGGTGGTCGCGGCCCGGCAGCAGATCGTCGAGGGTGCGGTCGGCATGGTCGAGATGGCGTTGACCCGGATCGCCGAGCAGGACATCGTCGAGCTGGATTCGGAGCGGAAGGCGGCCATGGTCAGCAATCTGATGGTGGTGCTGTGCGGTGACCGTGCGGCGCAGCCGGTCCTCAATACGGGCACTCTTTACCAGTGACCGAAGAGACCCCCGGGCGCAGGCAGCCGCAGCAGCGCAAGCAGATGCTGCTGCGGCTGGATCCCGCGGTGCACGACGCGCTGAGCCGCTGGGCCTCCGACGACTTGCGCAGCGCGAACGCCCAGATCGAGTTCCTGCTGCGCAGGGCGCTGGCCGAGGCGGGCCGCCTGCCGGGCACGGCCCGCCCGATTCCCCGCCGGGGGCGTCCCCCGAAGGACAGACCAGGCCCGTCCGAGGATTGAGGTCCAGGGGTCCGGGGCGGGGCCAGAGGGTCCAGGGGTCCGGAGCCCCGGTATACACGCGAGGTATACACACCGAGTACAGTGCTGCGCATGTCTATCGGCCACACCCTGCTCGGGCTCCTGGAGTCCGGCCCCCGCCACGGCTACGACCTCAAGCGCACGTTCGACGAGAGGTTCGGCCACGACCGCCCCCTGCATTACGGCCAGGTCTACTCGACCATGTCCCGGCTCCTCAAGAACGGCCTCGTCGAGGTCGACGGTATCGAGAGCGGTGGCGGCCCCGAGCGCAAGCGGTACGCCATCACCGAGGCAGGCATCACCGATGTCGGCACCTGGCTCGCGCAGCCGGAGAAGCCCGAGCCGTACCTCCAGTCGACGCTCTACACCAAGGTCGTCCTGGCCCTGCTCACCGGCCGCAGCGCCGAGGCCCTGCTGGACACCCAGCGCACCGAGCATCTGCGCCTCATGCGCATCCTCACCGACCGCAAACGCAAGGGCGACCTCGCCGATCAGCTGATCTGCGACCACGCGCTCTTCCACCTCGAAGCCGATCTGCGCTGGCTGGAACTGACCGCCGCCCGGCTGGACCGGCTCGCCGCGGAGGTCGGCGCGTGACCCCCGCCGGCTCCCTCCTCGTCGCCGACAGCCTGTACAAGTCGTACGGGTCCACCCCCGCGCTCGACGGTGCCTCGTTCTCCATCCACCCCGGCGAGGTCGTGGCCGTGTTGGGCCCGTCCGGCTCCGGCAAGTCGACCCTGCTGCACTGCCTCGCCGGAATCGTCACCCCCGACAGGGGCACGATCACCTACGCGGGCCGCGAGCTCTCCGCGATGTCGGACGCCGAACGCAGCGCCCTGCGCCGCACCGAGTTCGGCTTCGTCTTCCAGTTCGGCCAGCTCGTCCCCGAGCTGACCTGCGTGGAGAACGTCGCCCTGCCGCTCCGCCTGAGCGGCGCCAAACGCAAGGACGCCGAACGCACCGCCCGTCACTGGCTGGAGCGCCTGGAGGTCGAGGACGTCGGCGCCAAGCGCCCCGGCGAGGTCTCCGGCGGTCAGGGCCAGCGCGTCGCGGTGGCCCGTGCGCTGGCAGCCTCCCCGAAGGTGATCTTCGCCGACGAGCCGACCGGCGCCCTGGACTCCCTCAACGGCGAGCGGGTCATGGAGTTGCTCACCGAGGCTGCCAGGTCCGCCAACGTCGCCGTGGTCCTGGTGACCCACGAGGCCCGGGTCGCCGCGTACTCCGACCGCGACGTCACCGTGCGCGACGGCCGGGCCCGCGACCTGGAGCACGCGGTATGACCCTGCTCGACCACAAGAACGCCCCGGCCGAGGCACCGCCCCGGCCGACGCAGCCCACCGGCGTCGCCGCCCTGCTGCGCGATCTCGGTCTCGGCATCCGGTTCGCCGTGTCCGGCGGGCGCGAGGGCTGGATCCGCACCCTGCTGACCGCCGTCGGCGTCGGCCTCGGCGTGACACTGCTGCTGGTCGCCGCCTCCGCACCTCATCTGATCGACGAGCGTTCCGCACGCGATCAGGCCCGCGCCGAGACCAAGCTCTCCGAATCGCCCGACGCCGCAGCCAAGAAGTCGGACACCTCGGTGCTCCGGATCAACGCGGAGACGGAGTACCGCGGCCGCTCCATCGACGGCTTCCTGATGCGCGCGGACGGTGCCCGCCCGGTCGTCCCGCCGGGCGTCGCACGCTTCCCCGCCGCGGACGAGATGGTGGTCTCCCCCGCCCTGAAGGAGCTGCTGAGCTCCTCGGAGGGCAGCCTCCTCAAGGAGCGGCTGCCGTACCGGATCACCGGCACGATCGCCGACGCGGGCCTGGTCTCCCCGGGCGAGCTGCTCTTCTACGCGGGCAGCGACACCCTGACCCCCGCCGGCGGCGGCCACCGGATCGCCGCTTACGGCGACCCGGGCCCGCCCAAGGAGATGCCGCCCCTCCTCATCGTGCTGGTCATCATGATCTGCGTGGTGCTGCTGGTGCCGGTCGCGATCTTCATCGCGACGGCCGTGCGCTTCGGCGGCGACCGCCGCGACCGCAGGCTCGCCGCCCTGCGTCTGGTCGGTGCGGACATCCGGATGACCCGCCGGATCGCGGCCGGCGAGGCGTTCTTCGGGGCGGTGCTCGGCCTGCTGACCGGCCTGGTGTTTTTCCTGGTGGGGCGTCAGTTCATGGGGTACGTCGAGGTGTGGGACGTCAGCGCCTTCCCGTCGGACCTGGTCCCCGATCCCCTGCTGGCCGCCCTGATCGCCGTCGCGGTTCCGGTGGCGGCGGTGCTCGTCACGCTGACCGCCCTGCGTTCGGTGGTGATCGAGCCGCTCGGCGTCGTACGCAACGGCCAAAGCCGCAGGCGCCGGCTCTGGTGGCGGCTGCTGATGCCGGTCGCGGGCCTTGCGGTGCTTGGGCTGACCGGCAAGGTCGACGAGTACTCCCCGGTCGATCCGTATCCGATCGCCGGCGGCGCCGTACTCGTCCTGGTCGGGCTCGCGCTGCTGCTGCCCTGGCTCGTCGAGGCGTGCGTGAACCGGCTGCGCGGCGGCCCCGTGCCCTGGCAGCTCGCCACCCGCAGGCTCCAGCTGAGCAGCGGCGCGGCCTCCCGTGCGGTCAGCGGCATCACGGTCGCGGTCGCCGGTGCGGTGGCGCTGCAGATGCTCTTCGCCGCGATGGGCGACGACTTCAACCGAATAACGGGGCAGGATCCGACGCGCGCCCAGTTCTACACGTTCTCCGAGAACGTCACCGGTGAAGCGGCCACCCGGACCATCAAGGAGTTCCGGGCCACCGAGGGCGTGACGGCGGTCATCGGCATGGTCGAGTCGTACGCCGTCAAGCCGGCCAAGCACAAGGGCGACGATGTCCAGCCCATCACCTCACTGACCATCGGCGACTGCGCGACCCTGCGCGAGATCGCCCGGATCGGCTCCTGCAAGGAGGGCGACGCGTTCGTCGTCCACCCCAAGGACAAGCAGATGGCCAAGTGGGTGGACAAGACGGCCCGCAAGGGCAAGACGGTCGAACTCAACCACCAGGTGGGATCGGAGCCCGGCGCGAAGTCGAAGCTGTGGACCCTGCCTCCCGACGCTCCGACCGTTCTCTCCCGCCGCGATCCGATGGGCGAGGACCACTGGGGCATCATGGCGACGGTCGGCGCGATCGACCCGAGCACCCTGCCGCACGCGCAGACCAACGCACAGATCCGGGTGGACCGGAGCGTCAAGGACGTCGCCGAGTACGTACGGAACACGGCGGCCCGGCTCGACCCGGGGATGCGGATCGTCACCCTGAAGTCGGTGGCCCGCGACCGTCAGTACGCCAGCGTGCAGACCGGCCTCCGGGTCGGCGCGACCGCGACCCTGCTGCTGATCGCCGCCGCGATGCTGGTCTCGCAACTGGAGCAGCTGCGCGAGCGCAAGCGACTGCTCTCGGTCCTGGTCGCCTTCGGCACCCGGCGGAGCACGCTCGGCTGGTCGGTGCTCTGGCAGACCGCCGTACCCGTGGTCATCGGCCTGGCAGCGGCCGTCGCGGGCGGTCTCGGCCTGGGCGCGGCGATGATCTGGATGATCGCCGAGAACGTGACCGCCTGGTGGCTGTTCCTGCCGATGGTGGGGGCGGGCGCGGCCCTGATCCTGCTCGTCACCCTGCTGTCGCTGCCACCGCTGTGGCGCATGATGCGGCCGGACGGTCTGCGCACGGAGTGATCACGCGACAGCCGCGAGGGGTGCGGTCCTCATGGGGCCACACCCTTCCGCCTTTTCTACGCGCCCGCCGTCACCCGTACCGGCAGCGCCTCCATCGCCTCCCGCAGCGCCGCCGCGAACTCCTCGAACTCCTCGTGCCGTGCCGCCCCCGCCCGCATCCCCAGCGCCACCCGCCGTGAGGGTGCGGGTTTTGCGAAGTACCCGGTGGCCAGCGCGTCGTTGCGGCCGGTCTCGACCGTCACCGCCGTACGCGGCAGCAGCGTCACCCCGAGCCCGCCGGCGACCAGCTGCACCAGCGTGGAGAGCCCGGCCGCCGTCGTGGTGACCGGCGCGCCCTCCGTGCGCCCCGCCTCCCTGCATATGTCGAGCGCCTGGTCGCGCAGGCAGTGCCCCTCGTCGAGCAGCAGCAGCGGCAGCTCGCGCAGGGCCCCGCGCGGAATGTCGGTGCGCCCGCCCAGCCAGTGGTCCTGCTCCATCACCAGCACGAAGTCCTCGTCGAAGAGCGGGAGCTCGATCACTCCGGGCACCCCGAGCGGCACGGCGAGCAGCAGCAGATCCAGCCTTCCCACGGCCAGCCCTTCCAGCAGCGAGGAGGTCTGCTCCTCGTGCACCTGGAGGTCCAGCTCCGGGTAGCGCTCATGGACCAGCCGCAGCACGGTCGGCAGCAGATAGGGCGCGACGGTCGGGATCACGCCGAGCCTGAGCACTCCGGTGAACGGCGCCCGGACCGCCTCGGCCTCCTCCATCAGCTCACCCACGGCCTCCAGTACCACCCGCGCCCGGACCGCGAGCCGCTCCCCGGCCGGCGAGAGCAGCACCTTGCGCGTCGTACGCTCGATGAGCTGGACACCCAGTGCCTCCTCCAGCGCCGACACGGCTCCGGAGAGCGCCGGCTGACTCATCCCGATTGCTGCCGCCGCGTCCCTGAAGTGCAGACACTCGGCAACGGCCACGAAGGCGCGCAGCTGCGACAGGCTCGGCTGTTTTGGGCGATTGCCCTGATTCCTCTGCACCACTGATAGGCACCTCCGATCATCACGACCGAGTGTAGCTATTTCCCTGATCAATGCACTCTGTGCCAAGGTGGAGACCGTCCAACCCTCAGGAACCCTCCCAAAAGGGAATTCCTACACTGCAAGGAGAGCGCGTGCTCACTGTTGGTGACAAGTTCCCCGAGTTCGACCTGACTGCTTGCGTTTCGCTGGAGAGCGGCAAGGAGTTCGAGCAGATCAACCACAAGACCTACGAGGGCAAGTGGAAGATCGTCTTCGCGTGGCCGAAGGACTTCACCTTCGTGTGCCCCACCGAGATCGCTGCCTTTGGCAAGCTGAACGACGAGTTCGCCGACCGTGACGCGCAGATCCTCGGCTTCTCCGGTGACTCCGAGTTCGTGCACCACGCCTGGCGCAAGGACCACCCGGACCTGACCGACCTGCCCTTCCCGATGATGGCCGACTCGAAGCACGAGCTCATGCGTGACCTCGGCATCGAGGGCGAGGACGGCTTCGCCCAGCGCGCCGTCTTCATCGTCGACCAGAACAACGAGATCCAGTTCACGATGGTGACCGCCGGTTCCGTGGGCCGTAACCCCAAGGAGGTCCTGCGGGTCCTCGACGCCCTGCAGACCGACGAGCTGTGCCCCTGCAACTGGACCAAGGGCGAGAACACCCTCGACCCGGTCGCGCTCCTCTCCGGCGAGTGAGCTGAACGCGACATGGCACTCGACGAACTGAAGGCCGCCGTTCCGGACTTCGCCAAGGACCTGAAGCTGAACCTCGGTTCGGTCATCGGGAACAGCGAACTGCCGCAGCAGCAGCTCTGGGGCACCGTCCTCGCCTGCGCGATCGCCTCGCGCTCGCCGAAGGTGCTGCGCGAGCTGGAGCCCGAGGCGAAGGCCAACCTCTCCGCGGAGGCGTACACCGCCGCGAAGTCGGCCGCCGCCATCATGGCGATGAACAACGTCTTCTACCGGACCCGGCACCTGCTGTCGGACCCCGAGTACGGGACGCTCCGTGCGGGCCTGCGGATGAACGTCATCGGCAAGCCCGGCGTGGAGAAGATCGACTTCGAACTGTGGTCGCTCGCCGTCTCCGCGATCAACGGCTGCGGCCAGTGCCTGGACTCCCACGAGCAGGTGCTTCGCAAGGCCGGCGTGGACCGTGAGACCATCCAGGAAGCCGTCAAGATTGCCTCGGTGATCCAGGCGGTCGGCGTGACCCTCGATGCCGAGGCCGTGCTCGCCGAGTAGCACCAGCAGTACCCCTTGTACGAGAAGGGCCTCGAGGACGACCGACCGTCCCCGGGGCCCTTCTCCTTTTCACGGCGAAAATCGGTCCCCCAAGGGCTGTCCCGGTGCAGGCGTCGGGGCGACGTCGGCCGCGGTCGCCCCGCGCGGGGGCGGCGCGTGCCGCAGGGCTTCCTCCTGCCCGTACGACCGCAGATAGCCGACCACCGTATTGGTGACCGCGACCAGCGGCACCGCGACGACCGCTCCGCCGATGCCCGCGACCATGCCGCCCGCGGCGACCGACAGGACGACGGCGAGCGGATGCACCCGCACCGCGCGTCCCAGGATGAACGGCTGCAGCACATGCCCCTCGATCTGCTGCACCGCGAGCACCACGGCCAGCACCATCAGCGCGGTGAACACGCCCTCGGTGACCAGCGCGACGACCACCGCGAGCGCGCCGGAGACCACCGCACCGATCAGGGGGATGAAAGCGAAGAGGAAGATGAACACGGCGAGCGGCACCGCCATCGGCACATTGAGGAACCAGATGCCGAGCCCGATGAAGATGGCGTCGATCAGCGCCACCAGGACCGTGCCCCGCACATAGGCGGTCAGCGTCCGCCAGGCGCGCGGCCCGGCACCCGCGACACCCGGCCGGGCCTGCGCGGGCACCAGCTTCAGCACCCAGTGCCAGATGCGCTTCCCGTCGTACAGCAGGAAGAGCGTGGAGAACATCGCCAGCAGCATCCCGGTGAGGAGCTCCACCATCACGGTGACGCCCTGCAGTCCGGCGGAGGTGATCTGCTCGGTGTTGGTGCCGATGGTGTCGCTGAGGTTCTTCGCGACATCGTTGATCTGCTGCTCGGTGACATGGAAGGGGCTGTCGAGCAGCCAGTTCTTCAGATCGTCGATACCCGTCCGCACCTTGTCGGAGAGGGTGTCGATGTTGTCCATGACCTGCCAGACCACGAACCAGCCGACCAGCCCGATGATGACGAAGCCCAGGATCGCGGTGACCGCGGTGGCCAGTCCGCGCGGCAGACCGTACCGCCGCAGCCGGGCGACGGTCGGCTGGAGCATCGCGGTGACGAGCAGCGCGGCGACGAAGGCCAGAACCACCAGCTGTACGGCGCTGATGACCCGCATCAGCACCCAGAGCGTGCCGGCCAGGACGAGCAGCCGCCAGCCCGCCTCGGCCGCGACCCGCATGCCCCAGGGGATCGCCGCGACCGGATCGGGCCGGGCGGCCACGGAGGGGGCGTACGCGGGCGGCGGCGGCACACGGTCGGCCACGGCGCCACGGCGGTCCGCCTCGACCGGTACGGCTGCCGCAGGCACGGCGGCGGCGGGTACGGCGGCGGTCTTCGGCTGCTCGGCCGGCGCGGCCTCGCCCCCCTCGCCCTCAACCCCCTCGGCCTCGGCCCTGCGCTGCTCCAGCCGCTCGCCCAGTTCGGTCAGTTCGATACCCAGACGGCCGAGCCACCCCGGAAGTTTCGACATGATCGTCCCTTTTCCCCCGTCCCTCTCTCCCCACCGCTCCCCCGCCGAGCCGTGCGGACCGACCGTACACGCGCGAAGCCCCTCACCGTAGGACGGAGAGGGGCTTCGCAAGGTTGAGACAGGAACCTCGGCAGGTTCTAGTACCAGTGGTTGGCCTGCCAGAAGGACCAGGCAGCGCATGGGCTTCCGTAGCGGCCGCTGTTCATGTAGCTGAGGCCCCACTTGATCTGCGTGGCCGGGTTGGTCTGCCAGTCCGCGCCGGCGGACGACATCTTCGAGCCGGGCAGGGCCTGCACGAGACCGTAGGCGCCGGAGGACGGGTTGCTCGCCCGGTAGTTCCACGTCGACTCGACGTTCACGATGTTGCTGAAGCACTGGAACTGGTCGGCGGGAACGATCTGCCGCGCGATCGCCTGGACCTCGGCCACGGTGTACGAGCTCTGCTGGGCGAACGTGGAGGCGCTGCGGATCTCGGAACGGCTGGCACGCTCGGCCGCCGCGTCCTTCTTGTCCTGGCGCTCCTTCTCCAGCTTGGCCTCGGCCGCCTGCTTCTTCGACTTGGCGTCCTTGGCGGCCTGGATACGCGCCGCTTCTTCCACGGACTTCTTCGCCGCCGCATCGGCCGCGGACGCCTGGGCATCGGCCTGCTGCGTCAGCGAGGCGGTCTGCACCTGGGCCTGCTGGCCCGCAGGGATGTCGGCGAGAAGCGTCGTGTCGGCTGCGGTCGCCTCGAAGTTGTTGTCGTCGACAGCGGGAGTGCTGCCCGAGGCAACGCCTACGACGGCGCCGACGGTGGTGACCGCAGTGGCTGACGCCACGGCGAACCCCCGGACCGAGATCCGGCTCACACGGTGTCCTTCCAGCATCGCCCGCTTAGGTGACCTCGCGGACGCAATCGTGCCCCTGGCGCTGGCCTCCCTACTGCTTGGGTCACGGGGAGGCACGGGCCCGGTGGGCAGCTCCCCGGAGGGAGTGCCGCGTGGTGCTCGCGGGCGGCATACGGACGGCGATTGTTGAGTTGTGTGGTGCGTGGCACCTCTGGAGGTGCGGTGTGCCGTATGCGGGGCCTGACGGAAGCAAGACTCTGCCGGACCGGCACACCGGGAAGCAATTCTCTGTTGCGTGTGAAAGCTCACACCCCGTTCGGAGCAAGTGTTTTACGAATTGCCACCGCAGCACGATGCCGCCCGGCTAAGCTGCTTCGCTCGTCGGGCGGCACCAACTGTCGCATCCCGTATCAGATCTGGCCTTCCTCCAGCATTTCGGTCACCAGCGCGGCGATCTGCGAGCGCTCGGAGCGGGTGAGCGTGACATGCGCGAAGAGCGGATGGCCCTTCAGTTTCTCGACCACGGCGACGACTCCGTCGTACCGGCCGACCCTGAGGTTGTCCCGCTGGGCCACGTCATGTGTGAGCACCACCCGGGAATTCGCCCCGATCCGGGACAACACGGTCAGCAGTACGTTCCGTTCGAGGGACTGCGCCTCGTCGACGATCACGAAGGCGTCATGGAGCGAGCGGCCCCGGATGTGGGTGAGCGGCAGGATCTCCAGCATCCCGCGCCCCAGCACCTCCTCGATCACCTCGCGTCCGGCGACCGCCGAGAGCGTGTCGAACACGGCCTGCGCCCAGGGACTCATCTTCTCGGCCTCGGTGCCGGGGAGATAGCCCAGCTCCTGCCCTCCGACCGCGTACAGCGGGCGGAAGACCATCACCTTCTGGTGCTGCCTGCGCTCCAGGACGGCTTCGAGTCCGGCGCAGAGCGCCAGCGCCGACTTTCCGGTTCCGGCCCGGCCTCCCAGCGACACGATGCCGACCTGCTGATCGAGGAGGAGATCGAGCGCGATGCGCTGCTCGGCGCTGCGGCCGTGGATACCGAAGACCTCCCGGTCCCCGCGCACCAGGCGCACATTGCCGTCGGCGGTGACCCGGCCGAGCGCCTTGCCGCGCTCGGACTGGAGGACCAGTCCGGTGTGCACGGGCAGTTCGGCGGCTTCGGGTACGTACAGCGTCTCCTCTCCGTAGAGCAGATCCACCTGCTCGGCGGCGAGGGGAAGTTCCGACATTCCCGTCCAGCCGGAGTCCGTGATCGCGAGTTCGGCACGGTACTCCTCGGCGAGGAGCCCGACCGAGGACGCCTTGATGCGCAGCGGCAGGTCCTTGGAGACGACCGTGACGTCGTACCCCTCGGCCTGGAGGTTGCGCGCGACCGCGAGGATCCGTGAGTCGTTGTCCCCCAACCGGTAGCCGGCGGGCAGTACGCCGGGGTCGGAATGGTTGAGTTCGACGCGCAGTGTCCCGCCCAGATCCCCGAGCGGGATCGGGGCATCCAGCCGGCCGTAACGGGTCCGGAAGTCGTCCAGCAGGCGCAGGGCCTGCCGGGCGAAGTACCCCAGCTCCGGGTGGTGCCGTTTGGCCTCCAGTTCCGTGACCACGACGATCGGGAGCACGACTTCGTGCTCGTCGAACCGGGCCATGGCGTTCGGATCGGCCAGCAGGACGCTGGTGTCGAGAACGTAGGTGCGCCTGTCGAGCATTCGGCGCTTTGTGCTGGTCACCACGGAAGGACGTACCCCCTCGGACGAGGTTGGGGTGCGACGGCGTCGCGGAGCATCCCAATGGGAGAGGACAGGCCGGGCTGCGACCCCGATGCACGGGCCGAGCGCCGGCCCTCCGCGTCGGCCGCACTGTATGTACGGTCCTTCGTGTGCAAGAGGCCTCCCGGGCGAGCGGACTCCATGCCGCTCACTTGGACACGACGTCCGCTTGGTTTGTGACCGGACATCGACCTGTCAGGGGTATTCCCTCGAACACGCGAAGCCATGCCGCCCTGGGGCGGGCGGTGAGCCGGGAGTGGCGCCCTGGGCCTCTGGGTTCGGGCACGTCACCCGAATGGCTCCGTCCGCAAACTCCCCCATGGCCTCGAAGGCATGGGAGGAACCCCCTCGAGTGGCTGGAAATGACCGGGGCCACCCTGGAACGCCGGACGGGCCGGAAATGGCCGAAGGGGCGCGGCACCACCCCGGGATGTCCGACGAGCGGCATCACTCAGGCCCGTCCGGCGATTGCGGACGGAACCGGTGCAGCCGGGAGCGGTGCCCTGTCGGCGGGGGCAAAGCCCCGTAAGGAGGCGGTGGTTCAGCCGCCGTAGCGGCGGTGGCGGGCTGCGTAGTCGCGCAGGGCTCGCAGGAAGTCGACGCGGCGGAAGGCCGGCCAGAAGACCTCGCAGAAGTAGTACTCGGAGTGCGCGCTCTGCCAGAGCATGAAGCCGGACAGCCGCTGCTCGCCGCTTGTGCGGATCACCAGGTCCGGGTCGGGCTGGCCCCGGGTGTAGAGGTGCTCGGAGATCAGGTCGGTGGAGACGATCTCCGCCAGGTCCTCGAAGGACGTCCCCTTGGCGGAGTGGTCCAGCAGCAGCGAGCGGACCGCGTCCGCGATCTCCTGGCGCCCGCCGTAGCCGACGGCGACATTGACCAGTATCCCGTCGATGCCGGCCGTGGCCTGCTCGGCCTCCTTGAGGACGGTCTGGGTGTGGGCGGGCAGCAGATCGAGCGTGCCGACGTGGTGGACCCGCCAGCGCCCGTCCGCCGCGAGGTCGCGCACGGTGTTCTCGATGATGCCGAGGAGCGGTGTCAGCTCGGACTCGGGCCGGTCGAAGTTGTCCGTGGAGAGCAGCCAGAGTGTGACAACTTCCACATCGGTCTCACTGCACCAGCCGAGCAGCTCCTGGATCTTGTCCGCTCCGGCCTGGTGCCCCTGCGCGGCCGTGCCGCCGGACGCCTTCGCCCAGCGTCGGTTGCCGTCGAGGATGACGCCGATGTGCTTGGGCACCTGGGTATGGTCGAGGCGGGCCTCCACCCGGCGCGCGTAGAGCCGGTACACCAGGTCGCGCAAGTTCACTGAGTTCACCTCTCGGTTCCGTGCGGGCCCGCCCGCCCCGATGCCCGGGGTCCGGGGTCGTCCCCCTGGGGATCGCCGCACTAATCCGCAGAGTCCATCGCCCCGCCGTGCCGTGGCAGTCCCCGAAGCCGCCACATTACTGCGCGGGCGGCGCACCGGCCCAACCCGGCCTGTCACAAGTCCGTGATAAGGAGAGAAACGTGACTGAATCTCCTTTCTTCTACCGGGCCGCCGGGTCGCGCTACGACTCCATGGAGTACCGACGCACCGGCCGCAGCGGTCTCAAGCTCCCGGCCGTCTCCCTCGGCCTCTGGCACAACTTCGGCGACGACCGCACGCTGGACTCCCAGCGGGCGATCCTGCGCCGCGCCTTCGATCTCGGGGTGACCCACTTCGATCTGGCCAACAACTACGGGCCACCGCCCGGCTCCGCCGAGCTCAACTTCGGCAAGATATTCCGGCAGGACTTCGCCCCGTACCGGGACGAGCTGATCATCTCCACCAAGGCCGGCTACGACATGCACCCCGGCCCGTACGGCGAGTGGGGCTCCCGCAAGTACCTGCTGTCGTCGCTCGACGCCTCGCTGAAGCGGATGGGGCTCGACTACGTCGACATCTTCTACTCCCACCGCTTCGACCCGGACACCCCGCTCGAGGAGACGATGGGGGCGCTGGCCTCCGCCGTACAGCAGGGCAAGGCGCTGTACGTGGGTGTGTCCTCGTACAACGCGGAGCAGACCGCCGAGGCGGCCCGGCTGCTCAAGGAAATGGGGGTACCGGCCCTGATCCATCAGCCGTCCTACTCGATGATCAACCGCTGGATCGAGGACGACGGGCTGCTCGACACCCTGGAGACGGCCGGCATGGGCTGTATTTCCTTCGTGCCACTCGCCCAGGGCCTGCTCACGAACAAGTACCTGACGGGCATCCCGGAGGGCTCTCGCGCCACCCAGGGCAAGTCCCTGGACCCGGACCTGCTCTCCGACGAGGTGCTGCGCCGGCTGAACGGGCTGAACGACATCGCCCAGCGGCGCGGGCAGTCACTCGCCCAGCTGGCACTCAACTGGGTGCTGCGGGACAGCCGTATGACGTCGGCGCTGATCGGCGCTTCGAGCGTGAAGCAGCTGGAGGAGAACGTCTCGGCGCTCGCCGGGGCGCCGCTGTCCGCCGAGGAGCTGAAGGAGATCGACACCTTCGCCGTGGACACCGCGGGCACCAACATCTGGGCCGGACGGAGCTGACCCGGGGCGGCCTTCGCGGGGCCGATACGCAGTCGGCGCGCGGCCGCCACGCGGTCCGCACAGCGGGCCCACAAAAAAACGGGCCGGTCCGTGGGGGGGGATACGGACCGGCCCGAGGGGGGGTTTCCACCATAACCCTTTGTAAGTGATGCTGCGTGCCACGCCACTCCATAATTACTCTCCGAATTCACCGGACTCCGGTGCGAGCACAGCCCCCGTGGCGTCTCAGTGGCCCCCGACCGGCTTCACGCAGCCGGTTCCTTCGGGAGCACCGGCGGTACCGAGGGCCTTGGCTGTACGTCCCACAGAGGTCACGGACCGAGTATTGGGACAGGACCTGACCTGATGGGCCGCTAGTTTCCGAATCATGACGACACGAACCGCGACCGTGACCTGGACCGGGGCGAACGCGCGCCGGATGGAACGCCAGGGGCTCGCCGCCCCGGTACACCTCACCCCGGCCGATGTGGTCGGCGCGCTGCCGGCCGCGCACGCCCAGGTGCTGTCGGCCGCCGAGCTCTCCGTCGGGCTGCGGACGGCAGGCGCGACCCGTACCGATGTGCGCGACGCGCTGTGGACCGGGCGCAGCCTGGTCAAGACATACGGGCCGCGCGGCACCGTCCATCTGCTGCCGATGGCCGAACTGGCCATGTGGACCGGCGCCTTGTCCGCCGTACCGACCGGGCGCAGTCCGCTCTCCGAGGATGTCCGGATGACGCCGGAGCAGACTGAGGCCGTGCTCGCCGCGATCGCGGACGCGCTGACCGGGGCCGAGCTGACCGTGGACGAGCTCTCGGAGGCGGTGGTGGAACGTGCCGGGCCATGGGCCGGGGACCGGGTGATGCCCGCGTTCCAGGACATGTGGCCGCGCTGGCGGCAGGTGATGCACCTTGCGGGTCACCGCGGCTTGCTGTGCTTCGCGCCCGGTCGCGGCCGCAAGGTCACCTACACCCGCCCGGACGCCGTTGCGCTCGACGGTCCGCAGGCGATCGCCCGTCTCGTACGCCGCTATCTGTACGCGTACGGTCCGGCCACGCCCCAGCACTTCGCGAAGTGGCTCGCGGCGCCGCGGCGTTGGGCGGCGGAGCTGTTCGCGGGGATGGCCGCGCACGGGGAGATCGAGGAGGTGGCGTACGAGGGCGAGCCGGCCTGGCTGGTGGCGGGCGACACCGCGTTTCCGGTGGAACCGGTGCGCGGGGTGCGGCTGCTCCCCTACTTCGACGCGTATCTCATCGCCTCCCAGCCGCGCGAGAAGCTCTTCCCCGGGGTGGCGTACACCCGTGCGCTGGCGGGTGGTCAGGCGGGGAACTTCCCGGTGCTGCTGATCGACGGGACCGTGGCCGGGGTGTGGCACCAGCGCCGATCGGGCCGGCGGATCGCGGTGACGGTGGAGCCGCTGTCACCGCTCACGGCCCGGCAGCTGCGGGGGCTGGAGGAGCAGGTGGAGCGAGTCGGCGAAGTGCTTGAGGGGAAGCCGGAACTGACGGTGGGGAAGGTGACGGTGGGGGCGCACGCCTAGTAGGGCTTTGTTAGGTCCTGTGGTGTGGTTCTGGTTTGGGTGCGGGTTGGCCGCATATCGAGCAGGCGCCGGTCCAGGTGGCCAGGAGGG
>NZ_JBEOVN010000157.1:0-17834 GCF_040295565.1 Streptomyces sp. NPDC002785
ACCGGACCGTCGAGGCGCTGCAGGTTGCAGTTGACCACGAAGGTCAGGTTGTCCAGGCCCTCACGAGCGGCGATGGAGAGCTGGCCGAGCGACTCGGGCTCGTCCATCTCGCCGTCGCCCAGGTACGCCCACACGTGCGACTGGGAGGTGTCGGCGATGCCGCGCGCCTCCATGTAGCGGTTCATCCGGGCCTGGTAGATCGCGCCGAGCGGGCCGAGGCCCATCGAGACGGTCGGGAACTCCCAGAAGTCCGGCATCAGCCGCGGGTGCGGGTAGCTGGACAGGCCGTTCGGAGCCTTCGACTTCTCCTGGCGGAAGGCGTCGAGCTGCGCCTCGCTCAGCCGGTCGAGCAGGAAGGCGCGGGCGTAGATGCCCGGCGACGCGTGCCCCTGGAAGAAGATCTGGTCGCCGCCCAGACCGTCGTCCTTGCCCCGGAAGAAGTGGTTGAAGCCGACGTCGTACAGCGAGGCCGAGGACGCGAAGGTGGCGATGTGGCCGCCGACGCCGATCCCCGGACGCTGGGCGCGCGACACCATCACGGCCGCGTTCCAGCGGGTCGCGTTGAGGACCTTGCGCTCGATCTCCTCGTCGCCGGGGAAGAACGGCTCGTCCTTCGTGGCGATCGTGTTCACGTAGTCCGTGCTGCGCATCTCCGGCACGGCGACGCGCTTCTCGCGCGCACGCTCGATGAGCCGGAGCATCAGGTAACGGGCCCGCTCACGGCCTCGCTCGTCGACCGCGGCGTCGAGCGAGTCGAGCCATTCCTGGGTCTCTTCGGGATCGAAGTCCGGGACCTGGCTCGGCAGGCCGCCAATGATGATCGGGTTGCGATCGGATCCGGAAGCCACGCTGTTCCTTCGCTATTAGGTGCTGCTCTACGGGGCCTGGTTACGGGAGAACATGCCCCCGGGATGTATGCATGTACGCCACCACCATCGTGTACCGCAGAGGCGCAAACGTCATCTCTACCGAGGGGTAACCGCCGTGTTGCGAGACATCGCTTCCGTAGCGCGGGGATGGGCTGGTCCAAACCGCAACCATACGCCCAACCCGTCCAAGCGTTCCCAAAGGATGCTTCGACTCCGAATGGCAGACCGAAACGGCATAAGCTGTGCAAGGACGTAAAGGGTGTGACGGTAGCGTCGGCCCCCGTAGGGGACCTGCCGGCAGTACGGCGACGTGGCAGGGAACGTCACCGTTTAGGCGGTCTCGCACGCTGGGTACTTGCGCGATCCGCCGCTCCCGTGTGGACTACGGCCAACGCCCCGCGCACGCGCGTGGGTGAAGCATTTTCCGAAACATGATCAGGAGGCAACCCGTGAGCGCGACCGCGGACCACGCGGAGGAGCGGACCAACCCGGCAGCACGCCTGGGGTTCGAGCCCGGACAGGTGGTCCAGGAGATCGGCTACGACGACGACGTCGAGCAGGAGCTCCGTGAGGGCATTGAGGCCACTACCGGCCAGGATCTCGTCGATGAGGACTACGACGACGTCGCAGACGTCGTGCTGCTGTGGTTCCGCGACGAGGACGGCGACCTTACGGACGCGCTGGTGGATGCCATTGGCCTGATCGAGGACGGCGGTGCGGTCTGGCTGATGACGCCGAAGACCGGCCGTGAGGGATACGTCGAACCGAGCGACATCAACGAGGCTGCACAGACGGCCGGTCTCTCCCAGACCAAGAGCATCAATGCGGGCAAGGACTGGACGGGCAGCCGTCTGGTCACACCGAAGGCGGCCAAAGCCAAGCGCTGAACCGCATTCGCCACGCACCCACCAGGAGACCCCCGACGGCAAAGCCGCCGGGGGTCTTCTTCGTGCGGCCGGGCCGCAGGGTGCCCCCTGCGGGCGCTGCGTGGCCTGCTGCGGGCTCTGCGTAGGCTGGGAGCCACCCGGACAGCCCAGCCCGGTGAACGTAGCGAAGGGACGCGTTTCATGGCGATCGAGGTCGGCACCCAGGCCCCGGATTTCGAGCTGAAGGACAACCACGGCCGGACCGTGAGGCTCTCCGACTTCCGCGGCGGGAAGAATGTCGTGCTGCTGTTCTACCCGTTCGCCTTCACCGGCGTCTGCACGGGTGAGCTCTGCGCGCTCCGCGACGAGCTGCCGAAGTTCGAGAACGACGACACGCAACTGCTCGCCGTCTCCAACGACTCCATCCACACCCTGCGCGTCTTCGCCGAGCAGGAAGGTCTCGAGTACCCGCTGGTCTCGGACTTCTGGCCGCACGGCGAGACCTCGCGGGCATACGGCGTCTTCGACGAGGAGAAGGGCTGCGCGGTGCGCGGCACCTTCATCATCGACAAGGAGGGCGTGGTGCGCTGGACCGTTGTCAACGGTCTGCCCGACGCGCGCGACCTCAACGATTACATCAAGGCGCTCGACGCGCTCTGATCCGGGACGGGCGGATCTGCGGCCGTCCCGGCCAAAAGCCTGCTTTGGTCGGGAACCGGTCACTAGGATCCGATCGTTGATTCGGATGCCAACGCAACGTGGAGGCGCCGGCGCCAGCCGGCCCCCAAGGAAACCAATGGGAGGACTCGTGGGAGTCAGCCTCAGCAAGGGCGGCAACGTCTCGCTGACCAAGGCCGCGCCCAACCTGACCGCGGTCATCGTCGGTCTGGGCTGGGATGCTCGTACCACCACCGGTGGTGACTTCGACCTCGACGCCAGCGCCCTGCTGACGAATGCCGAGGGCAAGGTCGGCAGTGACGGCAACTTCGTCTTCTTCAACAACCTCAAGAGCCCCGACGGCTCCGTCGAGCACACCGGTGACAACCTCACCGGTGAGGGCGAGGGCGACGACGAGGTCATCAACGTGAACCTGGCCGGCGTTCCGGCCGATGTCGACAAGATCGTCTTCCCGGTCTCGATCTACGAGGCCGAGACCCGTCAGCAGAGCTTCGGCCAGGTGCGCAACGCGTACATCCGCGTGGTCAACCAGGCCGACAACACCGAGCTGGCGCGCTACGACCTGAGCGAGGACGCCTCGACGGAGACCGCCATGGTCTTCGGCGAGCTGTACCGCAACGGGGCGGAGTGGAAGTTCCGCGCCATCGGTCAGGGTTACGCCTCGGGGCTGCGCGGCATCGCGCAGGACTTCGGCGTCAACGTCTGAGAGCCTGTCGGGCGACCTTCGTCCGCCTGATCAGAGGTCACCGGACAGGCTCTGAGGAAGGTGCGACCGGGGCGAGCCGCCGAGGCGCGGCGCGGGCCACGCCAGCATGTACCCCGTCCGGCGCCGCACCCGTGCGGCGCCGGACGTGCTCAACAGCTCGTTCAACGTTTCAAGCTCCGGCTGCTGAACGGCTCAACAGCTCAACGGCTCAACGGACGGTTCATCGACTCGGGGAGGACACACCATGGGCGTCACGCTCGCCAAGGGAGGCAATGTCTCCCTCTCCAAGGCCGCACCCAACCTCACCCAGGTGCTGGTCGGGCTCGGCTGGGACGCACGATCCACCACGGGCGCCGACTTCGACCTCGACGCCAGCGCGCTGCTGTGCCAGTCGGGCCGGGTGCTCGGCGACGAATGGTTCGTGTTCTACAACAACCTCACGAGCCCCGATGGCTCCGTGGAGCACACCGGTGACAACCTCACGGGTGAGGGCGAGGGCGACGACGAGTCGGTCATCGTGAATCTCACACAGGTGCCGGCGAACTGCGACAAGATCGTTTTCCCGGTATCGATCCATGAGGCGGACAATCGAGGGCAGACCTTCGGCCAGGTCAGCAATGCGTTCATCCGCGTGGTGAACCAGGCGGACGGTCAGGAACTCGCGCGCTACGACCTCAGCGAGGATGCGTCGACGGAAACCGCGATGATCTTCGGCGAGCTCTACCGGTACAACAGCGAGTGGAAGTTCCGTGCCGTGGGACAGGGGTACGCGTCGGGACTGCGCGGTATCGCCCTAGACTTCGGGGTCAACGTTTCGTAAAGCCGCGCACGGCGCGGGGGAGCCCCGTACACACCCGGGGGAGACCCGTTACATAACACGATGGGGTAGCCAGTGCTTCTGAAAACCTTCGGCTGGTCGTTCGCGATTACCGCGCTCGGCCTGGTCGCAGCTCTGATCTACGGGGGGTGGGAAGCCTTCGGAGTGGTTGCGATTCTTTCCGTCCTGGAGATCTCGCTGTCCTTCGACAACGCGGTGGTCAACGCCGGAATCCTGAAGAAGATGAATGCCTTCTGGCAGAAGATCTTCCTCACAATCGGTGTGCTCATCGCGGTCTTCGGTATGCGGCTGGTGTTCCCCGTCGTGATCGTGGCCATCACCGCCAAGATCGGCCCGATCGAAGCGGTCGATCTTTCGTTCAACCAGCCCGAGCGCTACCAG
This sequence comes from Streptomyces sp. NPDC002785, assembly GCF_040295565.1. NCBI lineage: Bacteria > Bacillati > Actinomycetota > Actinomycetes > Kitasatosporales > Streptomycetaceae > Streptomyces > Streptomyces sp. NPDC002785. Next base: position 4,339 of record NZ_JBEOVN010000157.1, read on the forward strand.
GAACTGGTCACGGACGCCCACCCGGCGATTGCCGCGTTCGGTGGAATGTTCCTGCTGATGATCTTCCTCGACTTCATTTTCGAGGACCGTGACATCCAGTGGTTGCGCTGGATCGAGCGCCCGCTCGCCAAGCTCGGCAAGGTCGACATGCTCTCGGTCTGCATCGCGCTGATCGTGCTGCTGATCACGGCCATGACCTTCGCGACGAACGCGCACCAGCACGGCGGCGGCCACGCGGACAAGGCGGAGACCGTCCTGCTCGCCGGAGTCGCAGGTCTGATCACGTACCTGATCGTCGGTGGTCTCTCCGGCTTCTTCGAGAACAAGCTGGAGGAAGAGGAGGAGCGGGAGCACGAGGCCGAGGAGGAGGCCAGGAAGAGCGGCAAGAAGATCTCCGCGATCGCGCTCTCCGGCAAGGCCGCGTTCTTCATGTTCCTCTACCTGGAAGTGCTCGACGCGTCCTTCTCGTTCGACGGTGTCATCGGCGCCTTCGCCATCACCAACGAGATCGTGCTGATGGCCCTCGGCCTCGGTATCGGCGCCATGTACGTCCGGTCGCTCACGGTCTACCTGGTCCGTCAGGGCACCCTCGACGACTACGTCTACCTGGAGCACGGCGCCCACTACGCCATCGGCGCACTGGCCGTCATCCTCCTCGTCACCATCCAGCACCAGATCAACGAGCTCATCACCGGTGGCGTCGGCGTCGTGCTGATCGGCTGGTCCTTCTGGTCCTCGGTCCGGCGCAACAAGGCGCTGGAGGCCGCAAGCCGGGGCGACGACGAGAGTTCCAAGGCAGAAGTCCCGTCCGGGGTGTGACCGGGTAGGGATTGAGGAACGCTCTCAGCGGGGCGGTCCGTACGGCGACGGTCTCCGGGAACACCCGGATCCGGCCCGGCGGCCGCCCCGCAGTGATGTGTGCGGGGCCGGTGCACTACCGATACGTGTGGGGGTTGGGGATGGCGTTCTGGGACAGCCTGTGGCCGAGGCGGGAGGCGCAGTTCGAATCGGGCACCGCGTCGACCAGCTCCATCGTGCTCTCCAAGCGGCACGCCACGGTCTCGCTGACCAAGCAGGGTGCGCTGACCGGCAATCTGAGGGTCAACCTCTCCTGGCGGATGCGTACGTCCGACATCGAGGGCAGGTCGCGGCAGAGCGGCCGGCTGCTGCGCCCCATGAAGCTCTTCCGGCCCGATGTGGTCCAGGCACACACCCAGGGCATGGTCAATGTCGACCTGGACCTGGGCTGCATGTACGAGCTGAAGGACGGCACCAAGGGCGTGGTCCAGCCGCTGGGCAACCTCATCGGCGACCTGAACGTGCCGCCGTACATCCGGCTCAGCGGGGACGACCGCTTCGGGGCGCCGTCGGGCGAGACCGTCTACGTCAATCTCGACCAGCGCGACCAGATCAAGCGGCTGCTGTTCTTCGTCTACATCTACGACCAGACGCCGGCCTTCGACCGTACACACGCCAAGGTGACGCTCTACCCGGGCAACGGCCCGCGGATCGAGATCGAACTCGACGAGCGGGCCCCGCAGGCCCGCTCCTGCGCCGTGTTCACGCTGGAGAACATCAAGGACGAGCTGATCGTGCGGCGCGAGGTGAAGTTCGTGTACGGATTCCAGTCGGAGCTGGACCGGCTGTACGGCTGGGGCATGCAGTGGGGACGGGGCTACAAGTCCCGGACCTGAGCTGACGCCGGACGGGCCGCGGGCGGTGCAGGGTCCCCTCAGGGCCGCCCCGAGGCCGCGTCCGACGGTCGTCCCAGGGCCGCGTCAGGACCGTACGAACTGCGGCCCCTGCGGTGGCAGCACGAAATTCGGGTCGGGGGCGGGCGCCGCAGCCGCGGCAGGCTGCGGATAGCCGTAGGCGGGCTGGGCGGCGTCCGGCTGCGGATACCCGTACGCCGGCTGGGGAACGGGCTGCGGAACCGGCTGTGCCACTGCGGGCTGCGGGTAGCCGTGGGTGGGCTGCTGGTGCGTGGCCTGCAAGTCGGGGCCGGGGGCCGGCGCGGGTGGGAATGCGGGCACGGGCGGCGGGAAGGCGGGCGCCGCCGCGGGGGAGGGCCCCGTCACGGGCGAGGGAACCGTTACCGGCGAGGGGGCCGGGTCGGGCTCCGCCGCGGCCTCCGCCTCGTCGACCGAGATGCCGAAGGCGGTCGCCAGGCCGATCAGACCGGTCGGATAGCCCTGTCCCACGGCCCGGAATTTCCAGCCATCGCCGCGCCGGTAGAGCTCGCCGCAGATGATCGCCGTCTCCTCGCCGGTCTCCGGCCGCACATCGAAGACGGCGAGCGGGTCCCCGCCCGCCGAGGCCGCGTCGTACAGCAGGATGCGCAGATCGCGCACCTGGGCGAATGCGGCTCCGTCGGAGGACGCGGCGACGACCACCTGGTCGACCGAGGGGTCGAGCGCGTTGAGGTCGGCCTCGATGCTGTCCGTGAGCCCCTCGGGGACACTGCGCTTCGGTAGCCGTCGCACCAGGCCGGAGGGGTGGCGGGGCTGGTTGTAGAAGACGAAGTCCTCGTCGGAGCGCACGCGGCCACCGGCTCCGAGCAGCAGTGCCGAGGCGTCCACATCCGGAACCCCGGCGCCCGGGGTCCAGCGCAGCACCGCCCGTACGGCCATGGCGTCCAGAGGGACGTTCGAGCCCTTCACCATCGCGTGCGTCATGCCCGTCATCCTGCCTGCTGGCTGCCTGTGCGGACAACGTGGGGGTCGCACCGGATGTCTCGGCAGCGCGTCGGAATCACGTCGTCCGCGGTAGGTGGCCCCGTCGGGAAATGGACGAGTTACCCGGAATTCATGCACGTAGGGAACTCTTGACACCCGTCCGTACGTACTATTACCGGCCATACGTCGTCCGGCCGATCAGGCAGTTCGGGGAATCAAGTGCGTCATTTCGGGCATATTGCGCCCGCTGCGAGACAGGGTCTGTTCTTCCAGGAGCCGTGCGAATTCGGTGCGGACTCGCCGGCCCGCATGCTTTCGGCTGCCCTGGGAGCGACCCTGTACAGCCCTGCCACGAGGTCGAAGCTTGCCGACGATGTCATCAAGCAGGCCGGGCGCGGCGTCGTCTCGATGGTGCTGTGCCTGGAGGATTCGATCGATGACTCCGAGGTGGCCGCCGCTGAGGAGAACCTGGTCAGACAGTTCGCCGAGCTCGATGCGCGCGGCTTTGAGGTTCCCCTGCTCTTCATCCGGGTCCGGGAACCGGGTCAGATGGCGAGCCTGGTGAGCCGGCTCGGCCCTACCGTCCGATTGTTGTCCGGTTTTGTGCTTCCGAAGTTCACCGAAGAGCGTGGCGTGCCTTTCATGGAAGCGCTCACCGGTGCCGAAAAGGCGTGTGGGCAGCGCCTGTTCGCGATGCCCGTTCTCGAATCGCCCGAGCTGCTGCATCTGGAGACCCGCAGGGAAACACTCCAGGGAATCGCCCGCACCGTCAACAAGTACCGCGAGCGGGTGCTCGCACTGCGGCTCGGCGTCACCGACTTCTGCTCGGCCTACGGGCTCCGCAGGGCGCCCGACATGACGGCGTACGACGTACAGATCGTCGGCGCCGTCATAGCCGACGTGGTCAATGTGCTGGGCCGGGCGGACGGCACGGGCTTCACGATCACCGGACCGGTGTGGGAGTACTTCCGGCTCCAGGAGCGCATGTTCAAACCGCAGCTGCGCCGCAGCCCCTTCCTGGAGGGCCGGGCCGAGGAACTGCGCACGGCGCTGATCGAGCACGACCTGGACGGCCTGCTGCGCGAGATCGAGCTCGACCGGACCAACGGTCTGCTCGGCAAGACCTGCATCCATCCGTCGCACGTCGCGCCCGTGCACGCACTGTCCGTGGTCAGTCACGAGGAGTTCAGTGACGCACAGGACATCCTGCGGCCGGAAAGCGATGGCGGTGGCGTCATGCGCTCCGCGTACACGAACAAGATGAATGAAGTGAAGCCGCACCGCGCCTGGGCCGAGCGGACCCTGCAGCGGGCCGAGGTCTTCGGCGTGGCGAGGGAAGACGTCGGCTTTGTGGAGCTGCTGGCCGCCGGCCTCACGGAATGAGCCGGCCTCACGGAATGAGCGGGCCTCGCGGAATGCGCGGGCCTCGTGGAACGAGTGTGTCTCGATGAGCGAGCGCGCGGCAAGGAAAGAGACGGCGAACGTGGTGTGGTCGGGCAGCTGGGTGGCGGAGCGACTGGGCGTCCAGCTCGTCGGCGACGGGAAACCCGACGGCGACAGGGAGCTGAGGGAACTGCTGGGCATCGCCCTGCGCCGCAACCCCAAGCGGGCCCATCTGCTCGTGTCGAACGTGCTCGGCAAGCACGTGCCACAGAAACCTTCCGTGGTGTACGGCGCCGGATTCGAGCTCGGCCGCCGGGTGCACGAACTCCTCGGTGACGCCGAAGCGCGCCGGGCGGTCGTGCTCGGTTACGCGGAAACGGCCACCGCTCTCGGCCACGCGGTTGCCGACGGGCTCGGCGTGGTGCCGTACCTCCATTCGACGCGCCGCCCCGTCGAGGGCGTGGAGCGGGCGGGCGGCTTCGAGGAGTCGCACTCGCACGCCACCTCGCATCTGCTGCTTCCGGAGGACCCGAACCTGCTGGCGGGCGAGTGCGCCCCGACGGACGCCCGGCAGGGTGGCTGTGCGGCTCCGGCCGGCACCCCTTCCGGCTCGCCGTTGGTGCTGGTGGACGACGAATTCTCCACGGGCAACACCGCGCTCAACACCATCCGCGCGCTGCACGAGCGATACCCGCGGAGCCGGTACGTCATCGTCGCCCTGGTGGACATGCGGTCGCCGGCCGACCAGGGACGGCTGACCGAGTTCGCCACGGAGATCGGCGCGCGCGTCGACCTGGTGGCGAGGAACTCGGGCACGGTCATCCTCCCGGAGGGCGTCCTGGAGAAGGGCCAGGCGCTGGTCGCTGCGCATGAGGGGGCCGTCTCCGCCGCCACGGAAGCGGCCGTCGAGCCGGGGCGCCGACCGTGCACCCGGGTGGACCTCCAGTGGCCCGCCGGTGTGCCCGACGGCGGACGGCACGGCTTCACCCCCGCCCACCGGGCCGCCCTCGAACCGGCCCTCCCGGCCATGGCCGCACGCATCGCCGCGTCACTGGGCGACGCCCGCCGCGTACTGATCCTCGGCTTCGAGGAGCTGATGTACGCCCCCCTCCGCCTGGGAGCGGCCCTGGAGGACCACACCGACGCCGAGGTGCGCTACTCGACGACCACGCGTTCCCCCGTCCTCGCCGTGGACGATCCCGGCTATGCGATACGCAGCCGGCTGGTCTTCCCGGCCCACGACAACCCGGCCGACGGGCCCGGTGACCGGTACGCGTACAACGTTGCGGGCGCCGGTTTCGACGCCGTGGTCGTGACCGTCGACTCCACCGCCGACACCCCCGAACTCCACGCCCCCGACGGCCTGTTGGCGCAGATCGCCGCGCACACCGACCACGTCCTGCTCGCGGTCGTCCCCTCGTACGTCCCGTCGGGCCTCCCCTCGTACGTCTCCGAACGGCAGGAACCCATGCTGCCCGAGCCCCTCCGCGGCCCTGCCTTCTCCTCCTACGCGCCGGACGAAGTCGGCTGGCTGCTCCAGGACCTCTCGGACACCGAACTGGAGGCGCCCACAGAGGAGCGCGAGGAGGCGATACAGAGCGGGGGCGCGCACTACGCCGAGTCGCTCCCCGTCGAGTACCAGCCGTCCGCCCAGTACCAGAGCCTGTTCAAGGCGGCGCTGGACCTGTCGGCCGCCCGCGTCGCCCGCGCCGTCGGCACCGTCACCGAGACGGTCCTCGCCGAGCTCCCCCACAGCCGAAAGCGTGGGGGGACCCCCTCCGCCCGCCCCGTACTTGTCTCGCTCGCCAGGGCCGGCACCCCCGTCGGCGTGCTCATGCGCCGCTGGGCCCGGCACCGGTACGGGCTCGATCTGCCGCACTACGCCGTCTCCATCGTGCGGGGCCGCGGCATCGACGCCAACGCCCTGCGCTGGCTGGCCACCCACCACGATCCGGCGGATGTCGTCTTCGTCGACGGCTGGACGGGCAAGGGAGCGATCACCCGTGAACTGTCCGCGGCGCTCGCCGAGTTCGACGGATTCAACCCCGAGATCGCCGTTCTGGCCGACCCGGGCGGCTGCGTCCGCACCTATGGCACCCGCGAGGACTTCCTCATTCCTTCCGCCTGCCTCAACTCCACCGTGTCCGGGCTGATTTCGCGTACCGTTCTCCGCTCCGACCTGGTCGGCCCCGACGATTTCCACGGCGCGAAGTTCTACCGGGAACTTGCGGACACCGATGTGTCCGGCCACTTCCTCGACACCGTCGCCGCCCACTTCGACGACGTCGTCGATGCCGTGGACGCCGAGGTCAAGGAGCTGCTCGCGGCCGACCGCGCGCCCACCTGGGAGGGCTGGGCCGCGGTGGAACGCATCAGCGAGGAGTACGGCATCCACGATGTGAACCTGGTCAAGCCGGGCGTCGGCGAGACGACCCGCGTACTGCTGCGCCGCGTCCCGTGGAAGATCCTCGCCAAGCGCGGCGCAGGAGCAGACCTCGAGCACATCCGTCTGCTGGCCGAGCAGCGGGGCGTACCGGTCGTGGAGGTCGATGAACTCCCGTACACCTGCGTAGGGTTGATCCACCCGAAGTACACCAGGGGTGCGACGGGCGCGGACGGCAGGGCGGTGGAGTCGAAGTGACCACCCCGGCCCCCGTGACCACCCCGGCCATCGCGACCGCCCCCGTGACGCTGGTCGCCAGCGATCTCGACCGCACCCTGATCTACTCGGCGGCAGCGCTGCAGCTCCCCATGCCGGACGCCGAGGCCCCCCGGCTGCTCTGCGTAGAGGTGTACGACCACAAGCCGCTCTCCTATCTGACCGAGACGGCCGCGACGCTGCTCGAGGAACTCGCCCGCACCACGGTCTTCGTCCCGACGACCACACGTACCCGCGAGCAGTACGGGCGCATCCATCTCCCCGGTCCCGCACCGCGGTTCGCGATCTGCGCCAACGGGGGACACCTTCTCGTCGACGGCGAATCCGACCCCGACTGGCAGACGCAGGTGTCCCGCAGGCTCGCCGACGAATGCGCCTCGCTCGCCGAGGTCCGCGCCCATCTCCTGGCGGCGGCCGACCCCGCCTGGCTGCTCAAGGAACGGGTCGCCGAGGACCTCTTCGCCTACCTCGTCGTCGAACGCGCGCTGCTGCCCGAGGGCTGGGTCAAGGAACTGGGGGAGTGGGCGGAGACCCGCGGCTGGACGATCTCCCTCCAGGGCCGCAAGATCTACGCCGTGCCGGGCCCGCTCACCAAGAGCGCCGCCATGAACGAGGTCGCCCGACGCACCGGCGCCACGCTCACGCTCACCGCCGGTGACAGCCTCCTCGACGCCGACCTGCTCCTCGCCGCCGACCGCGCCTGGCGTCCAGCCCACGGCGAACTCGCCGACACCGGCTGGAACGCCCCGCACGTCGACGTGACGGCCGAGTACGGTGTGGCCGCGGGCGAAAAGATCCTGCGGCACTTCCTCCGGGCCTCGGGGCCGGGACAGGCGCTCTGACGCCGCCCCGTGCGCCGGTCGGCTCAAGCCCGACCGGCACATGGGGACGGGGACGGCGCGGGCCCGGTGGGACCAACGAGGAGCATGCAATGGCCAAGGGCAACGAAACCAAGATCACGGACGAGCTGTACGCATACATGCTGGCGCACAACCCACCGCTCGACGCGGTGCAGCGCGAGCTCGTCGAGACCACGTACGCACGCCTGCCCGAGCACGCCGGCATGCAGTCCGCCGAGGAACAGGCGCCGCTGCTTGCCTTCCTCGTCCGGCTGACCGGCGCCCGGCACGTCGTGGAGGTCGGGACGTTCACCGGCTTCTCCGCCCTGTCGATGGCACAGGCGCTGCCCGACGACGGGCGGCTGGTCGCCTGCGACATCTCGGAGGAGTGGACCGCCTACGGCCGCGAGGCGTGGGAGAAGGCGGGCGTCGCCGACCGGATCGAACTCCGTATCGCCCCCGCGCTCGACACGCTGCGGGCGATGCCGACCGAGCCGCACATCGACCTCGCCTATCTGGACGCGGACAAGGGCAACTACATCCCGTACTGGGAGGAACTGGTGCCCCGGATGCGGCAAGGCGGTCTCGTCGTCACGGACAATGTGCTTTTCCACGGCGGGGTGACCGATCCGCAGGCGACCGGCGGAGCGGCGGCGATCAAGGAATTCAACGACCATGTGGCCGCCGATCCGCGGATGGACAGCGTGCTGCTCACCGTGTCGGACGGGCTGACGCTCTCCCGTAAGCGGTAGGAGCCGCAGCTCGCGACTCCTGTTGCCCGCTCTCAGCCGCAGCAACCCCCACCGCAGCAGCCGCCCCCGCCGCCGGCCGACGGGGCGGCGGGCGCGGACTTGGCCGACGAGCCGCCCACGGCCACGGTGGAGAGAAGCTTCACGGTGTCGGCGTGCCCGGCGGGGCAGGAAGCCGGGTCCGAGGACTGAGCCATCGGACGGCTGAGTTCGAACGTATCTCCGCAGGAGCGGCAGCGGTACTCGTAACGAGGCATGGCCCCAGGCTATCCGGCGCCGCCCCAAGGGAGACAGCCACGAGGGGCCACGGGCAGCACGGAGACGAAGCAAGGATTACGGGCGGTACGAGTTACGGGCGGTACGGAGACGGTACGGGTTACGGGCGGCGGACCACCGGCATCGGCGTCGTCGTCGCCTTCCGGCCCACCCGCATCTCCTGCTCGGCCTCCTCGGGGTGGCGCGCCCGCCAGTACGGGTTGTCGTGAGGAAGGCCGCCGCTGACCCGCCCGTACATCCCGAAGACCATCAGCATCAGACCGACCACAAAGCTGAACAGTACGTTCTGGATGTGGAAGGCGAGGAAGTTGTAGTCGGTCTCGAGCAGCGCGAGATTGACGAAGCCGCTGAGGATGAAAGCGATGCCCAGAATCATGTTGAGCGTCGAGGCGAAGTTGCCGCCGATCACCATCCCGATGAAAAGGAGCAGGCCGACGCAGACGGACAGGACGCTGAGGGCACCGTTTGTATTGAGGCCCGCGACGGTGGCTCCGCCGGTGTTGAAGAAACCGATCTTGTCGATCAGCCCCAGGATTCCGAAGGCGAGCAGCACCAGCCCCATCAGCCCCGCACCGACCCGGTAGACGCGGTTGAGCCGATGATCGACAGGCAGGTGCTTGTCGAGCTGGGTGGCACTACGGCGGCGGGTCTGTCGTCCGGTGGCATGCACTGCGTGGGTGGCCATGTCGGCCTCCTTCGGGCCCACTACCAGGATCCGCCCACGGGAATGCTGCCGCACATCAGAAGGGCCTTCGCCGTCCCCCGCACATCACCCGCCGGCCCCGCGCTCCTCACGGATCTCGGAGACCACCCGCGCAATTGTCTGCCGTACCGCTTCGGTCTCGGTCAGAAAGTGCCAGTAGTCGGGGTGGCGTCCCTCCAGACCGGCGACGGCGCGCTCCAGCCGGGCCACGGCATCGTCCAGCGGCCGGGCATGACGCGGTTCGGGCGTGTGGCGCCCGGCCATGGCCAGGCGCTGGGCGTCCCGGATCGCGAACCGGGTCCGCTGGATCTCCTGCTGCGGGTCCTTGGCCACGTCGTTCAGCCGGTGCAGCCGGTCGCCGGCCGCGGACACCGCTTCGTCCGTGGCGTTCAGCAGGGCGCGCACCGTGCTCAGCCGGGAGGTCGCATCGGCCCACCGCTGTTCGTCCCGCGCCTCGGCGGCTTCCTTCAGCTTTTCCTCGGCCTGCCGTACGTTGGTTGCCGCCTGCTCGGGCACGGGCTGGAGATCCTGCCAGCACGCGGCCGAGAAACGCCGCCGCAGCTCGCTCAGCACCGGCTCCACGGAGCCCGCCCGGGTCGTCAATGCCTGGGCGCGGGTACGCAGCGACACCAGCCGGTGGTCGATCTCGGCGGCCCGCTCGGGCAACCGGACCGCCTCGGCCCGTACCGCCTCGGCGTCGCGCAGCACCCGATCGGCACGCTGCAGGGTCTCCGGAACGCCGTGCCGGCCGGCGCCCTGGTTGAGCTTGGTCAGCTCGGGAGCGAGGGCCGCCAGCCGCGCGGCGAGGTCGTCCGCCCGCAGCCCGGACGCCCGCACCGCATCGAGAGCATTGCTCGCACCGAGGAGCGCCTGCCGGGCCCTCTCCACGGCGGGCGCGAGCCGGGCGAGCTGTGTCTCCGCGTTGCCCAGCAGCGGCCCGAGGCCCTGCGCGAACCGGTCCAGCTCGCCCTTGACCCGTACCAGTTCGTCCTTGGCCGCGCTCAGCTCGGTCCTGGCACGGGTCGCGACCGCAGGCTCCAGGTCGTCCCGGTCCAGGTCGTGCGCGTCGACTGCGGTGATGTACGTATGACTGGCCTCGTCGATCCGCCGCCCGAGAGCAGCGAAGTCATCCACGGCCTTGCGCGCACCGGGCGAGCTGTCCACCGCGGTGATCGTCTCGATCGAGATCCGCAGATCGCGCTGGGCCGTGTCCAGCTCGTAGAAGGCGGCAGCGGCGGCGTCCTTCGCGGCCTGCGCCTCGGCGCGCTGACTCTCCCCGCGCCCGCCGAACCAGCGCCTCGTACCGCCACCGGCGAACGCGGCCGGCAACGCGGCGGCGAGCAGCGGCACCGGCAGCAGCATCAGCACGACGACGTCCCCGATGCCCCTGACACCCCTGACGGCGGAACTCCCACCCGCTCTCGCCTGCGGCTGCGCGTGTGTCGCCGTCACATCCCTCTCCCGTGCCGTTTCGCCCTGCCCGGTACATTCTCCCACCAGGTAAGGACGAACACACGGGCCGGTTAGTTCACGCTTCGGACCGTGACTTGGCCGTTGTCGCTCCGGGCCTTCACCATGTGGCTGCTGTCGTCGCTGCGCGGCGCGTCCACCGAGACGCGTCCGTTGTCGGCGACGGCGTCCACCGCATACTTCACGGAGCCGCCCGGCAGATCGATGGTGATCCCTCCGTTGTCGCTCGCGGTGTCCACGCGATCCGGCACGGAGGCGAACCCCAGCCGGATCCTGCCGTTGTCGGACCGCGCCGATACGGACTTGGCCGAGATCCCTTCGGCGACGATGCCACCGTTGTCGCTCTCCAGCTTGAGCGGCCCGCTGGAGTCCCGGACGGTCATCCGGCCGTTGTCGGCATGGAGCGTAAGGGGAGTGTCGAAGCCGGACGCGACGACCTTCCCGTTGTCCCCCTTGACCGTCACCGCCACCCCGCGCGGCACCCTCACCCGGTGCTGCGAGGCACAGTCGCTGATCACCGCGCTGCACTTCACCTGGAGCGTGAGCGTGTCGTCCTGCATCTTCCACTTGGGATCGGGCCCGTTCCCGAGAACCACCCATCCGTCGACACGACGGGTCACCTCGACCTTCCGCACATCGGCCGGTACGAGCTCCAAGGACGTGTGCCCGGAGTAGATGGTCAGCGTCTTCCCACTGAGTGCGAACGACTTGTGCTCGGCGGGCGCGTCGCCCGGATCCGTACTGCCGCAGCCGGTGAGGGCAAGACCGAGAAGCAGAGCCCCACCGGACGCGAGGAGAGTGCGGGTACGGAGTGCCATGATGATCTTTCCCCCAGGTCGTACGACAGCGTTCCCGACGGTCGGGGCCTCACCGTACGTACGTCGGCCCACCCGGCAGAATCCGGACGGCTACCGGATGAGGGGTGGGGATACCCCCCGGACGACGCCGCGACCGCCCCGGCCGCGCCACCCTTGTTCACTGCCGTCCGGGCAACCGTTTGTGACCGTGGGCCGTACTCCATGTACGCTGTTGCTTCATCCGCGGGTGCGTAGCTCAGGGGTAGAGCGCTGCTCTTACAAAGCAGATGTCGGCGGTTCGAAACCGTCCGCGCCCACCAGTGCGAAGGCCCCCAACCGATCATGGTTGGGGGCCTTTGACATCCACTTCTGACATCAACGGGCGCGGTCACTCACGGCCGGGACGCTGCCGCTTCAGCATGCGGTCGAGGTGGCTCACCGCCTCGCGCTGCGTGTCCTGGACGACGTGGGCGTAGATGTTCATCGTGACCGCGATCTGACTGAGCCCGAGGATCTCCATCACGACGCGGGGAGCGACGCCGGCGGCGGTCAGCAGGGTCGCGCAGCCGTGCCGGGCATCGTGCAGCCGGATCACGCGGAGCCCGGCGCTCTTGGCCACGCGAGTGAACGAGCGGTACAGGTTGCGCGGCTCGATCAGCCGCCTGACGCCAGAGAGAGGGATACGTGGTGGCTGGGGCCGGTCAGCTCCACGGCTTTTAAACGCGCTCCAGGGGACGGTGCGGGGCCGGCGGGAGCTCGACCTCGATGGGGTCGTACGGGCGGACGGGGCCGCCGTGGCGGACCACGGCCATGATGCCGGACTTGAAAGTGAAGTCCCCCGAGACGGGATCGAGGACGAAGACCTCTCCGAGCAGGCCCTGCCGGAAGTCGTTGATCTTCGCGCACGGGTTGCGCAGCCCCGTCACCTCCACCACCGCCTGCTCGCCAAGGTGTAGCAGGGTGCCGGTAGGAAGGCCGAGCAGGTCAACACCTCGGGTGGTGATGTTTTCGCCGAGCTGGCCCGCAGAGACGGCAAAGCCCTTGAGGGCGAGCTCGTCGAAGAGTTCCTCGTGCATCAGGTGTACCTGACGCAGGTTGGGCAGGTCCGGCTCGTAGGTCATGCGGAACTGATGGCGGATCGTCTCCCCCGCGTGGACGTCCCCTTCGACGCCAAGGCCGGCAAGCAGCGTGACGGACTCGCGATTGGGCTTGCTGAACGAGTACGACCCGTTGCTGCTCACCGCTGTGACCCGACCTGCCATCGCCCACCCCATCTGTCGGTCTGCATGCTTCGGGAAATCCTAACGAGGTTGTGCGATTGAGGTCCGGGCGTGTTGGCCTGGCGGGTTGTGGGCTTGGTGATCACCTCTCGGCGGTGCGGTCGGAGACCAGCTGGGAGCCGTACGACCTCACCGGTGGAACTCTCGTTGTCCTTCCCGAGGGCGGGCCGCATGCCGGTGTGGGGGTCGTGAACCGTATGGCTGCGATCGGTATCACCGTCAGCCATGCTGTGGAGCAGCCCGAGCCGGTGCAGGCGTCCGCAGAGGAGGCGTCAATCCTCGGGATCCAGAAGGGCTCCCTCGTGACGCACATCCGGCGGACGTACTACAGCGACGAGGGGCGGCCCGTTGAGACGGCCGACATCATCGTGCCTGCTGCGCTGTGCGAGATCGTCTACGAGGTGCCCGTAAGCCGACGTGATGGCGCCTGTCCACCAGTCCGGTTCCTCGCCTGTCTGCGGATCGTCTTTGTCTGCCGGATGTCTCCCCGGATTTGGCGGACGCGGCTTCCGGAGCATGGGTTGAGGCCCCAGCCTTCGGGGCCCTGTCCGTGCAGCGGCATCATGAGTTCCATCCCTCTCTTCGGAGGGAATCCCCGCCTTCGGGCGGGGAGGGAATCCGATCCTGAACCCTGCGGCGCGGAGCGCCGCAGCATCGCTCCGGAA
>NZ_JBEOVN010000158.1:0-17667 GCF_040295565.1 Streptomyces sp. NPDC002785
CCTGGCTCGACTTCTACAACACTGGACGCCGACACACCGCGCTCGGCGGCCAGCCACCGATCAGCCGACTGTCACGAACGTCATGACCGAGTACATCTAGGGCAAGGGCCGCTGCTCCCGCGCGATGGGTACGAGTGCGGGGCCGGGCGATCCGCCCGGCCCCGCACCCTTCCGTCCGCCTGCCTGCCCGGTTACTTCGTGAAGATGAAGTACTTCCAGGAGCCGTGGGTGGTCGAGTTCACCGTGTCGCCGGAGGTGCCGTTCACGTACGAGGCACGGACGCGCATCCGGTAGCCCGTGTCATGGGTGCCGGTGAGCGTCACGATGGACTTGCCGTTGGTGCCGAGCTTGAAGTACTGCGAGCCGGCGTCGTACCACTTGCCCTGGTAGTAGAACTGCAGGGACAGCTTGTGGGACCGGTTCTTGTAATAGCTCATCGTCGTGGTGAAGACCGGGTTGGTCTTCTTGTGGAAGTACGCGTACGACGTGGAGCCGATCTTGGCCGTCTTGTACTGCTTGGAGATGGAGGTCGAGACCTTCACCCTGGCGTATGCCGTGGAGGTGACCGTCTTGGACGTGTACCGGCCGTCGCCCTTGAAGACGGCGGTGACGGTGGTGTCCCGGGTCATGTCGACCGTGGTGGACAGGTTGCCGTTGGAGTTGACCTTGCCGGTCTTCACCAGCTTCTTCGGCTTGTCCGGACCGAACGGGTCCACCCACAGCTCGACGGTGCGGTTCTTGTACGTCTTGCCGAGGTGTGCGGTGAACGAGACGTCGGTGCCGTAGGAGTACAGCGCCTTGTTGTGGTTCAGGGTCAGCGAGGTGACCGTCCGGGGGACGGCGACCTTGCCGGAACCCGACGCCGCGGAGTGGGTGGCGTCGCCCGCGTACGAGACCTTGTACGTGACCTGGCCGCCCGCGGTCGGGGTGTCGGTGAAGGAGAAGCTGCCGTCCGACTTCAGCGTCACCGCGGGAAGCGTCTTGCCCTTGGGTGACTCGATGTCGGTGCGCGTCACCGTGGCCTTGGCACCCGCCGGGAACGCACCCTCGGACTTCACCCGGCCGGTGACGGTGAGCTTCTTGCCGAGCGCCGACTTCGCCGGGGCGCTGACCGTGACGGTGGTCGCGGACTTGACGGCGTCGGTGAGCACCCGCAGCGAGCGGACGCCCTTGCTGTTCTCGGTGACCGCGAAGAGCCGGCTGGTGTCCGGCGCCCAGGCCAGACCGGCGGACACCAGGAGATCCGAGCCGCTGCTGTTCCCGGTGTTGGGGAAGTCGTACGTCCGGATCGGCTTGGTCGTGCCCTGCCGGTAGACGTACACGTCCGGGTTGTAGGAGCCGTCGATGCCCGCGGCGACCGTGCCGTCCGGCGCGATGTCCACGGCGTCCGGGTACGCGCCGGAAGGGTAGTTGGTGTCCGCCGTGAGGTCCGACGTCCGGTAGACCTGGTGGTAGTAGGGAGACCCACTGGCCACCACGACCTGCTTGCCGTCCGGGCTCAGCGCGAGGTCGTTCAGATTGCTCCCGGCGGACACGGCCGCGGTCCGCGTGGCCGTACCCGAG
The DNA here is from genome assembly GCF_040295565.1 of Streptomyces sp. NPDC002785. Classification (NCBI taxonomy): domain Bacteria; kingdom Bacillati; phylum Actinomycetota; class Actinomycetes; order Kitasatosporales; family Streptomycetaceae; genus Streptomyces; species Streptomyces sp. NPDC002785. The sequence continues at coordinate 1,564 of NZ_JBEOVN010000158.1, forward strand.
GCCACGTCGTACACGGCCAGGGCCGCCGGGCTCAGGCCCTCGATACCGGCGGCCAGTGTGCCCGGCGCACCGGGCGTCGAGGCCAGGGTCGGGGCCGCGTACCAGGTGTGGTTCGGCTCCTGGTCCAGGGTGACGACCGGCTCGGCGCCCGACAGGTCGATCGAGCCGATGTTGCCCGCGGCCGCCGCCCCGTAGCCGAACCAGAGCTTGCCGCCCGCCAGAGCCGGATAGGCGGGGTGGGTGTTCGCGCCGGTCGCGTAGCGGGCGGACTCCACCAGGGCGGAGGTGTCGATCGCCGCGATGGAGTCGGCTCCGCGCACACCGGCGTACAGCGTGCCGGAGTCGGCGGAGAGTTCGAGACCGGTCACTCCCGGCAGAGACGAGATCGTGGCGACGACCGCGCCGTTGTAGTCGGTGACGAGGACCTTGCCGCCGGTCGGGTCACTGATGAAGACCCGCTTGTGCACACCGTCCGCGACGATGTCGCCGACCGATGCGGCGGGAAGGATCTTGCTGGAGTCGGCAGCGGCCGGATTCGCCGCACCGCCGACCAGAACCACTGAGCTGAAGAGGACTGCGAGCGAGGTCGCGGCCGAGATTCTGCGCGTACGCAAAATGATGTCTACCCCCACGGTAAGAGGGCCGCGTGGCACCCGGAGATGAGAGCGGGGTGCGGCCCGGATCGCAGGGTATGGCATGCCGATGACATGCCGTACACATTTACGAGGCCGGGGTATACCCGGCCCCGTGAACCGTCAGTTCGCCCAGGTGAGGAACGTCGACCAGGCGTCGGGGGCGACCGCGAAGGTGGGGCCCTCGGGCACCTTGGAGTCCCGGACGTGGACGGCGTGGGGGCAGGTGGCGACCTCGATGCACTCGCCGCCGCTGTCGCTGCTGTAGCTGGACTTGAACCACCGCAGGGTGTTGCTCATTCCTCTACTCCTGCCAACCGCTCGATGAGGTCCAGCGATTCACGAGGACCCATGGCCTGTGACCGGATCTTCGCATAGCGCTGGGCGTATGTACTCACCTTCCCCGGGTCGCTGATCAGCAGACTCTCGTCCTGGGGCTCCAGGTAGACGAGGTGCTCGTGGTGCGGAGTCTCCACCAGGGTCATTCCGCCACGGGCACCTGCGTACTCTCCGAACCTTCCGCAGTCCAGTGCCAGCACGCTGAGCGTGACGTTACGACGGCGGGCGCACTCCGCGAGGTACCGCATCTGTGCCCGCATGATGTCGGCGTTGCCGATGACTCGGGCGAGCACCGACTCTTCGAGGATCAGCTCGATCATGGGCAGAGGCTCCCGGTCGAACAGCGCCTTGCGGATCATGCGACCTTCCACCAGCTGTTCCACCCGCTGCTCCGACAGCGGAGGGTAGCCCCCGCCGATCAGCGCCCGTGCGTAGTCCTCCGTCTGGAACAGCCCGTGCACCACATGCATCGAGTACAGATGCAGGCTCAGTGCCGCCTGCTCCAGAGGTGCATGAGGCTTGAACTGCGGCGGATACGCCTCCATCCGCATATAAATCCTCGCCTGCTCGAACAGGCCCATGCCGTCGCCGAGTACGCGCTCCAGGCCCGCCAGCATCTCGTCACTGGCGGGTTGCGCGCACATCTCCATCGCGCTCACGGCCGCCGCCGAGAACCCGATTTCTTTGCCGAGCTGGTCCTGGGTCAACTTCTTCCGGATGCGGGCCTTTTTGGCGACATCAGCCACCAGCTTTGCCGTCGGACTCGCCGTTTCCTTGTTTTCCGCTCGCGCCATTGTGATCCCTTTTCGACTCAACCGGTCTCAACCGGTCACTACCCGGCCCCGCCGAACTCAACTGAGCTGCAGGGGAGTTCGCGCAGGTCAACTGGTATGCGACGCCCCTCGTCAGTCAAGGAAAACGGTAGCCAAGCGGGGCCAGACTGGTCCTGTGAATGCACCGAAAAGTGAACTGAACCTTGAGTGGATTCCGGCTTCCGGATTTCAACTCCGCAAAGCCGGCGTGCAATTCGACGCAGTCCGCTTGGACGGGGACGAAGGGCGTCGGCTGGCCGAACTGATGGAGGTGATCACCGGCGGCGAGCCCGGCCCCGTCGTCACCGAGGCGAATGGACGGCGGGCGGTGTACTTCCTGGTCCCGGCGGGGAGCACGACCCGCAAGTCCTGGCCCGGCGAGGTGACGGTGCTGAACTCGTGTGCGGGCCGGATCAGTTACGTACCGATCCCGGCACTGACCGGCCGGACCTGGCCGCTGGCGTGGCATTTCCCGCCCACGGCACCCGACAGGTTCGTCCACACCCTGTTACTGCTCAACGCGGCGTCCGCGCTGCTGGGCTGATCAGTCGGCCTTGGTGTACGTGAGTTTCTCGCCGGTCTCCGGGATTTCCCGGCTCAGGGTGCCGTCCGGGAGCAAGGTCAGCGTGGTGGGCTTGCCCGCGGAACAGGACGACATGGGTTCGCCGACGACGACCGTGGACGGGCCGACCTCGACAGGTCCGCTCGGGGACGGTTTCGCGGTCAGGTCCGCCTGGAAGACGCAGTGGTAGGAGCCGCCGCCGTCGAGCGGGCCGTCCGCGGTGAGGGTGAGTATGGTCTGGTCGACCGTGCCCTGCTGGATGACGAGTTCCCGTGTGGAGTGGCCCGAAGGGTTGTCGATGGAGCCCGACCAGGTGCCGAGGTAGCCGGCCGGGACGGGGCCGTCGCTGTTCCTCTTGTCGTCGGAGGGGTCAGCATCCGGGGACGACGGATCGTCGGTGACGGGGGAGTCCGAGGAGGAAGGGGACGCTGAGGCGGTGGGGGACGGCTTCGGCGCCGGGCCCTTGTCGTTCATGAAGGCGTAGACGGACCCGCCCGCGCCGATCGCGACGAGCACGGCGATCACGACGAGGGCGATGGTCGAACCCCTTCCGCGGCGGGCGGGTTCGGGGCCGGGCTGCGGGGCAGCGGGGTAGCCGGGGCCGTGCGGGGGTGTGACGCCGAAGCCGGGTTGTTGCTGCGGATATCCGTAACCGGCGTAGTTCTGCTGGGTACCGAAGGCCTGGCCGGGGTGGGGCTGGGCGGGCGGCTGTGGATAGCCGTACGCGGGGGAGGGCGGCCCGTGGGGCGGGGCGGGCGCGGGCGCGGGGCCGGTGGGCGTCGTCGTCGGGGTCCCGGCCGTCGTGGGGGGCGTGTGGACGGCGCCGGGTGCCTGTGGGGCGGGGCGGTCCGCGGGTACTTCGGGCGCCTCTGGTGCTGGGGGCGCTGCGGGTGTTGCCGGTGCCGCGTCCGCCGCTGCCTCGGCCGTCTCGGCCGCCTCCTCCGGGTCCTCGGAGTCCAGCAGTTCGACGGCGTGGCGCCCGAGTTGGGCGATGAGCGCGCCCGGGAGCCAGGGTTCCGTCGTGTCGCTGCCGGCCAGGCGTTCCAGGACCGTGTCCGTCGTCGGACGGGCGGCCGGGTCCTTGTGCAGGCAGTCCCTGACCAGTTCGACGAGGTCCACGGGGATGCCGGTGAGGTCCGGGTCCTCCTGCGCGATCCGGAACAGCTGCGCGTGCACGTTGCTGTCGGACGCCCCGAACGGAAGCCGGCCGGTCGACGCGTACGCCAGCACCGAGCCGAGACAGAACACGTCGCATGCCGGGGTCACTCGCTCACCCCGCACCTGCTCCGGCGCCATGAAGCCGGGCGAACCGACCAGCGCCCCGGTGCGGGTGAGGCCTCCGTCGGCGACGGTGTCGAGTGCCCGGGCTATCCCGAAGTCGATGACGCGCGGTCCGTCGATCGTCAGCAGGATGTTGGAGGGCTTGAGGTCGCGATGGATGAGCCCGGCGGAGTGGATGGCCTGGAGCGCGTGGGTCAGCCCGGTGCCCAGGATCTGGACCGAACGCTCGGGCAGGGGGCCGTACACCCCGGGTGCCCGCCCCTTCGACGCGCCCGCGCGGCCGGAGACGGTGGCCTGCAGGGAGGGCCCGGCGACGTATCCGGTCGCGACCCAGGGCACGGCGGCCTCGGTGTCGGCGTCCAGCACGGGGGCGGTCCAGGCGGAGCCGACCTGGCGGGCGGCGTGCACTTCCTGGCGGAAGCGGTCGCGGAACTCCTGCTGTTCGGCGAGCTCGCCGCGTACCAGCTTGATCGCCACGGTCCGGCCGCGGTCGGAGCGGGCCAGATAGACCTGGCCCATGCCGCCTGCGCCGAGCCGGCCCAGCAGGCGGTAGGCGCCGATGCGTTGCGGGGCGGTGGGCCCGAGCTTTTCCATGGTGTGCGTCCTCCCCCGTGCGGCGATACGCCGGAACGCGTTGAGAATAGCGGCGCGCGCCACGCCCCGGCGGGCGTGGTTTTCAGGCCCGTCCGTGGGGTGTCCCCGATCCTGCCTCCTGCTCCGTCCTCAACCGCCGGACGGGCCGGATTCGGCACCCGTCACAGAGACGGCCGACCGGACAGCCCCGGTTCCCGCCACCCGCCCCCGCCCACCGTGCCCGACCCGACACCCTGCCCACCAAAGCGTCCCACGCCATACAAGGTGGTCATGTCGAGCCGCTCCCGGTGCGACCTACGCTCACCGCATGACCCCTCATGCCCCTCATGCCCCGCATGTCGACCCCGCTGCCGGTGCGGCCGTGAAGGCCGCCGACCGCGCGCACGTGTTCCACTCCTGGTCCGCCCAGGGCCTGATCGACCCGCTCGCCGTCGCCGGCGCCGAGGGGGCTTACTTCTGGGACTACGACGGCAACCGCTACCTGGACTTCACCAGCGGCCTCGTCTACACCAACATCGGCTACCAGCACCCCACCGTCGTCGCCGCGATCCAGGAGCAGGCGGGCAAGCTCGCCACCTTCGCCCCCGCGTTCGCGATCGAGGCGCGCTCCGAGGCCGCACGCCTCATCGCCGAGCGCACCCCCGGTGACCTGGACAAGATCTTCTTCACCAACGGTGGCGCCGAGGCGGTCGAGAACGCCGTCCGGATGGCCCGGCTGCACACCGGCCGTACGAAGGTGCTCTCCGCCTACCGCTCGTACCACGGCGCCACCTCCACCGCGATCAACCTGACCGGTGACCCGCGCCGCTGGCCGTCCGACAACGGCTCGGCGGGCGTGGTCCGCTTCTGGGCCCCGTTCCTCTACCGCTCGCCGTTCCACGCCGAGACCGAGGCCGAGGAGTGCGCCCGCGCGCTCCAGCACCTGGAGGACACCCTCGCCTTCGAGGGCGCTGCCACCATCGCCGCGATCATCCTGGAGACGATCCCCGGCACGGCGGGCATCATGACGCCGCCGCCCGGCTATCTCGCGGGCGTACGTGAGATCTGTGACCGGTACGGAATCGTCTTCATCCTCGACGAGGTGATGGCCGGCTTCGGGCGAACCGGCAAGTGGTTCGCCGCCGACCACTTCGACGTGGTGCCGGACCTGATGACGTTCGCCAAGGGCGTCAACTCCGGGTACGTACCGCTCGGCGGTGTCGCCATCTCCGCCGAGATCGCCGCCACCTTCGAGACCCGCGCCTACCCGGGCGGACTGACCTACTCCGGTCACCCGCTGGCCTGCGCGGCCGCTGTCGCCACCATTCATGTGATGGAGGACGAGAAGGTCATCGAGAACGCCGCCCACATCGGCGAGACGGTCCTCGGCCCCGGCCTGCGCGAGCTGGCCGAGCGCCACCCCTCGGTCGGTGAGGTCCGCGGCCTCGGCGCGTTCTGGGCGCTGGACCTGGTCCGCAACAAGGAAACCCGCGAGCCGCTGGTCCCGTACAACGCGGCGGGCGAGGCCAACGCGGCCATGGCGGCCTTCGGCGCGGCGGCGAAGAAGAACGGCCTGTGGCCCTTCGTCAACATGAACCGCACCCACGCCGTTCCGGCCTGCAACGTCACCGAGGCCGAGGCCAAGGAGGGCCTCGCTGCTCTCGACGTGGCGCTGTCGGTCGCGGACGAGTACACCGTGTAGCGCGCGGGACCGCGCAGCCCAGCAGTACGGCGCCCCTCCCCTGCCCGGATCCGGGCAGCGCAACCCTGGCTTAAGGTGATCGAAAGCCGAAAAGGGGGAGGGGCGCCATGTGCGCGAGCCGAGCTGTAACCCGCAGTACGCTGCGGCAGCAGATCGCGGACGCGCTGCGTGACGAAGTGTTGGCCGGGCGTTTGCAACCGGGGCGGGAGTTCACCGTCAAGCAGATCGCCGAGCAGTACGGTGTCTCGGCAACTCCGGTACGTGAGGCGCTCTTCGATCTCTCCGCGCAGGGCCTGCTCGAATCGGATCAGCACCGCGGTTTCCGGGTGCGTGAGTTCACCGTCGCGGACTACCGGTCGATGGTGGAGGCCCGCGCCCTGGTCATCGACGCAGTCATCGGCGCCATCTTCTACGGGCCCGCGCTGTCGACCACGCAGATGGTGACGTACCGGGACTGCCTGGTGGCCGTACGCCGCAGAGCCCAGGAGGCTGCACGAGCGGCGCAGGGCGGTGACCTCGAAATCCTCATCGGCTACGACCTGCGTTTCTGGCGCGAGTTGGGCGTGCTCGGAGGCAACACCTACATCAACGATTTCCTGCACCGGCTGCGCGTCCAGGCCTGGGTGTTCGCGGTGCCGTATCTGCGCCATGACATGGGCGCCCGGGACTGGCTCTGGCACGGTCATCCGGAACTGGTCGCGGCGATCACGCTCGGCAGCCACGACGCGGTGCGCGCGGTGATCGACGACTACAACGCACACGCGCTGAGCTGGGCGGACCGGATCGCGGCCGGAAACCTCGCGCACCCGGGCCATGGTCCGCAGCCGACGGGGCAGACCCCGGTCCCCGGAGCGCCGGAGCCGGAGCCCCCGGCGCGCTGACCGCGCGTCCGGAGCCACAGCCCCCACGCGCCGACCGGGGCCGCGGGCCACGGCCGGCCCTCACCCGTAACCGTCGGCCACTGTGCGCAATGAGCCCTCCGCATTACGCTGTCCCGACCGTTGTGAATATTTCGATGCGCACCCGTGGGAGAGCGAGACTTCGTGGCCTGTGACCTGTGGCTGGTCCCCCTCGTCGATGTGCTGTGCCACAGCCCCGACAATCCGTTCGCCGAAGAGATAGCCGTCTACGACAAGGCATTGGGCGAGGCCGGACTGCCGTCCGTCCCCGTGTACGCCTACATGCCGGGCCTGACCGGTGAAGTCGCCCCGGTCGCGGGCTTCGACTACGACGCACTGCACTTCCTGCGCCGCGCCTACCTGCTCCAGCTCAGCGGCCTCGCCGTCACGCCCGTCGGCGAACTGGGCGGGGACTACGAGCAGTTGCTGGAGATGTTCGAGGCGATGGCCCGGCAGTCCCACCTGGTCTGGCACTACGACCATGCGGGGGCGTACGTTCCGCTGGACTTCGCCGCCCCGCTCTCCAACGACGAACTGCTGGAGGGCGGCGGCCCGCTCGGCTCCGCGCACGGACTGCTGCGGGAGCTGGAGTTCGTCGCCTGGTCCATCGGTATCGACCCGGCGAACCCGCCGGCCGCCCCGCTGCCGCCCATCGCACCGACCTCCCTGGAGGAGCCGGCGGGCCCGATTCTGTACGACGACAGTCCGTTCGCCCGTGAGCGGCACGTCTGGCTGGGCCTGCACGCGGCGGCCACCCGCAGCCTCGCCCAAGGCTCCATGGTCATCTTCAGCTGAAGCAGGTACCTGTACCTGTACCTGTGCCGGTACAGGTACAGGTACCGAGGCGGTCAGGCGCCTCCGGCGTCACCGCGGTGGGATCACCGGGGGGACTCCGGGGGCCGCTGCCGCGGCATGTTCGGCCGGGCCATCGCCTGCATCGGGAACCGTCCAGGCAGCGCCCCCTGGTCCGTACGGCCGCCGCCCCCGCTGCCCGACGACAGTGCCTGCATCCCCATCGGTGCGGGCCCGGCCCGGAACTCCACCATCCAGTCCGCGGTCTCGGTCCGTACGAGCTCCGTGATGTCCTCCGAGAACCGCCGCAGCACCCCCAGAGACCGCTCGGCGGCCTCACTGGCCGTTCCCTCGGTCGGGCCGAGCACCTCTCGTACGCACTCCGACGCCCAGTCGAACTGCAGCACCTGAAGGCGCCGCTGCACGGCCTGGGCGGTGGCGAGGTTTCTTATCCAGCCCGAGGTCAGGCCGAAGTACCGGTCGCACGCCATGCACGTGGCGCCCAGCAGCAGCGACAGATAGCCCCAGCCCGCCGCCCCGCCCAGCGCCCCCGTGAGATCGAGCAACGGCAGCGCGGCGCCCGCCACCGCCCCGGCCGCCGTGCCGATCCGCAGAGTCCTGGCCCCGCGCCGCTTCCACACCCGGTCGCGCAGGTACCAGCCGGCGGTGTGCAGCGCATCAGCCTCGACCCAGCGGTACAGCTCGTCGAGGCGTTCGGCGGGTTCGCCCCAGTCGCCGAGCGGGAACGGCGTACCGGTCAGATCCCGGCCCCGCGCGTCCCGGCCGCGTGCGCCGGAGCCCGAACCGGAGGAACCGGCCGAGCCGGCCGAACCGGGCTCGTTGCGGGGCGGCCCTTCGGGCTGCATCTCCGGCTGACTCACCGGGGTACTCCTCTCCATTCTGCGTAGCGACGCCTGATGTGTGGCGGTGTCTTCGACGGGGGCTGATCACTGCTCTCCGGCGTGACCGACTGTCTCGCGTACGTAACCTTGCGTGACGGGCAGTGCGCCTGTGTGTCCTGATGCGCATGCCCTTCCTACCGCCGAATGGTGGGCCGTGGGGTCGAAATCGCGGTATCCCCGGGTGCGCAGGGCCTGTGATCAGGTATAGGAGTCACGCTGACGCCGCCTGAAACTCACTCGAAAGAGTTGCTCAACAGTGGGTGGGGCGCGCTGCGCGGTGACCACGTAGGCTCGGCGTACCGAAACATTTTGTCGTCGAATTGCCAGGAGTGACCGTGATTCCCGGTGGTGGTCAGCCCAATATGCAGCAGCTGCTGCAGCAGGCTCAGAAGATGCAGCAGGATCTCGCCGCGGCCCAGGAGGAATTGGCCAGGACCGAGGTCGAGGGTCAGGCGGGTGGCGGTCTGGTGAAGGCGACCGTGACCGGCTCCGGCGAGCTCCGTGCTCTGGTGATCGACCCCAAGGCCGTCGACCCGGAGGACACCGAGACGCTCGCGGACCTCGTCGTCGCCGCAGTCCAGGCAGCGAACGAGAACGCGCAGCAGCTCCAGCAGCAGAAGCTGGGCCCGCTGGCCCAGGGCCTGGGCGGCATGCCCGGCCTCCCCTTCTGACTTCTCTGATCCTTGAGATCTCTTTTGACCTGCGATCCGAACTCGTAAGTTGTAGTCATAGCTCATTCAGGAAGGCGTTCCGTTGTACGAAGGCGTGGTTCAGGACCTCATCGACGAGTTGGGCAGGCTGCCCGGCGTCGGTCCCAAGAGCGCGCAGCGGATCGCTTTCCACATCCTGCAGGCCGAGCCGACCGATGTGCGCCGCCTTGCCCATGCCCTCCTGGAGGTCAAGGACAAGGTCCGGTTCTGTTCGGTCTGCGGCAATGTCGCTCAGCAGGAGCAGTGCAACATCTGCCGGGACGCGCGCCGCGACCAGACGGTCATCTGCGTGGTCGAGGAGCCGAAGGATGTCGTCGCGATCGAGCGGACCCGTGAGTTCCGGGGTCGGTACCACGTGCTCGGCGGCGCGATCAGCCCGATCGAGGGTGTCGGCCCCGACGATCTGCGCATCCGCGAGCTGCTCGCCCGTCTCGCCGACGGCTCGATCACGGAGCTGATCCTGGCGACCGACCCCAACCTGGAGGGCGAGGCCACCGCGACGTACCTGGCGCGGATGGTCAAGCCGATGGGCCTGCGGGTCACCAGACTGGCCAGCGGCCTGCCGGTGGGCGGCGACCTTGAGTACGCGGACGAGGTCACCCTGGGCCGCGCCTTCGAGGGGAGGCGCCTGCTCGATGTCTGAAGCCTTCACCATGACGACGTCCGATGTTCTTGCATCGACTCACGACGGCTTTACGGTCGGCGACGCTATGTTCTACTCACCGTTCGCGACCGTGCCCACGGGAGGTCCCCTCGATGTCTGACGCCACGCTGAACTCCGTCACGCAGGCCCCGGACGACTTCGCCGTCCAGATCGCCGACCAGATCAAGACGTTCATCGTCGCGGTCACGGAGGTGTCCAAGGTCGAGGAGCCCGAGGAGGCCGTCCCCGTCCTGCTGCTCCAGATCTCCCAGCTGCTGCTGGCGGGCGGCAGGCTCGGCGCGTACGAGGACATCGTCCCCGACGAGCGCTACGAGCCGGATCTGGGCGCCGAGCCGGACGCCGACGGCCTGCGCGAGCGGTTCGCAGCCCTGCTGGAGCCGATCGACGTCTACTCCGAGGTCTTCGACCCGTACGAGCCCCGCAAGGCCCCGGTGCCGGCCCGTATCTCCGACGACCTGGCCGACCTGGTCACCGACCTGCGCCACGGCCTGGCCCACTACGAAGAGGACCGCACGACCGAGGCCCTGTGGTGGTGGCAGTTCTCCTACTTCTCCAACTGGGGCTCCACCGCATCCGCCACTCTGCGCGCCCTCCAGTCCCTGATCGCCCACATCCGCCTCAACCAGCCCCTCCAGGAGCTGGACGGCCTGGACACGGACTCGGAGACCGCGGACGACGAGCTGGCCGAGGAGGCGGGCCGGGTGATGGCCGAGGAGATCGCGGGACCGCTGGGGCTGCGACCGGCGCAGTAGCGTCCGGCGCCCACCTGCCCCTCGCGGCAACGTGACACCCGGCGTCCGGGTGTCACATGGCCCGGTCGGTGGCGGTGCCCACCGCGCGCTCCGGCGTGATCCGGACGACCACCCGCACGACCTCCGGCGGCAGCAGCCGGAATTCCTCGGCGGCCTCCGCCCCCTCGTACTCCACCGCCAGCCGGACGGCCAGCTCGCGTCCGGTGTCCTCGGTGATCGTGGCCGCGCCCCGCAGCTCGACGTACTGCAGCGGATCCTTCGGGTCGTACACGGTGAGGCTGGCCCGGGGGTCGCGGCGCAGATTCAGTACCTTGCGCCGGCCATCGGCGGTCGAGATGAGCAGGTCGTCGTTGTCGTCCCTGGCGACCCAGACCACGGATGTCTGCGGGCTGCCGTCGGGGTTCACGGTGGCGAGGACGGCGGGGACGGGTTCGTCCAGGAGCTTGCGCACTGCGTCGTTCAACGTGATTGGCATGGACATGAGCCTAAAGGCCGGGAGTCGGGGCGTCGACCGCTTATCGCGGGACGCCGGGCCGGTTGACGCCACCCCCGTGTGCCGGTCGGTCCTACGCGCGGTGGGAGGCCTCCGAAGGGCGGACCGTGGGGTTCCGGTCCACGCTGGAGACAGGTGGCTCGTGCTCGTGAATCGTGGACCCGGCTCGCCGCGCATGTGGGCCGGCCCACATATGGGAGTAGGGGCCCGATCGGTGGGCAGCAGCCCCGTACGAGCAGTTCGGGGCGACACGCCGATGATCACGTGCTGAGCCGGACATCTCAGTATGTGATATCGACGAGGCGTTTCCGGACTGCTCGTTAAACTGAGCCGACCGTAGTAATGGACTGAGCGAGGAGCGCACGTGGGCCTTGTCGTGCAGAAGTACGGAGGCTCCTCCGTAGCCGATGCCGAAGGCATCAAGCGCGTCGCCAAGCGAATCGTCGATGCCAAGAAGAACGGCAACCAGGTGGTTGTCGTGGTGTCAGCGATGGGCGACACAACGGACGAGTTGATCGATCTCGCCGAGCAGGTATCCCCGATTCCTGCCGGGCGTGAGTTCGACATGCTGCTGACCGCCGGAGAGCGGATCTCCATGGCCCTGCTGGCGATGGCGATCAAAAACCTGGGCCACGAGGCCCAGTCGTTCACCGGTAGCCAGGCAGGCGTCATCACCGACTCGGTCCACAACAAAGCGCGCATCATCGATGTGACGCCGGGCCGTATCCGTACGGCGCTGGACGAGGGGAACATCGCGATCGTCGCGGGGTTCCAGGGTGTGTCCCAGGACAAGAAGGACATCACCACCCTCGGCCGAGGCGGGTCCGACACCACCGCGGTCGCGCTCGCGGCCGCGCTGGATGCCGAGGTCTGTGAGATCTACACCGATGTGGACGGTGTCTTCACCGCCGACCCGCGGGTCGTGAAGAAGGCCCGGAAGATCGACTGGATCTCCTTCGAGGACATGCTGGAGCTGGCCGCGTCCGGCTCCAAGGTGCTGCTGCACCGGTGCGTGGAGTACGCACGCCGCTACAACATCCCGATCCACGTCCGCTCGTCCTTCTCCGGACTGCGCGGAACCTGGGTCAGCAACGAGCCGCAAGGGGACCAGAAGGTGGAGCACGCGATCATCTCCGGAGTCGCCCATGACGTCTCCGAGGCCAAGGTCACCGTCGTCGGCGTGCCCGACAAGCCGGGCGAGGCCGCCGCGATCTTCCGCACCATCGCGAACGCGGAAATCAACATCGACATGGTGGTGCAGAACGTCTCCGCCGCGTCGACCGGTCTGACCGACATCTCGTTCACGCTGCCGAAGTCCGAGGGCCGCAAGGCCATCGACGCCCTGGAGCGCAACCGCGGCACCATCGGCTTCGAGTCGCTGCGCTACGACGACCAGATCGCGAAGATCTCCCTGGTCGGCGCCGGTATGAAGACCAACCCGGGTGTCACGGCGGGCTTCTTCGAGGCACTGTCGGACGCCGGTGTGAACATCGAGCTCATCTCGACGTCCGAGATCCGCATCTCGGTGGTCACCCGCGCCGATGACGTCAACGAGGCCGTGCGCGCCGTGCACACCGCCTTCGGTCTCGACAGCGATTCCGACGAGGCCGTCGTCTACGGGGGCACCGGCCGATGACCGCCCGCCGTCCTTCGCTCGCGGTCGTCGGAGCGACCGGGGCGATCGGCGGCGTCATGCTCCAGATCCTTTCGCAGCATGCGGATGTCTGGGGCGAGGTGAAGCTGATCGCCTCGCCGCGTTCGGCCGGCCGCAAGCTGGTCGTACGCGGCGAGGAGAGCGAGGTCCTCGAACTCACCGAGGACGTCTTCGACGATGTCGACGTGGCGCTGTTCCTGGTGCCCGACGCCGTCTCCGCGCAGTGGGCGCCGATCGCCGCCGCCAAGGGCACGGTCGTCATCGACGACTCCGCCGCGTTCCGGCTGGACCCGGACGTTCCGCTGGTCGTGCCCGAGATCAATCCGCATGCCGTACGGATCCGGCCGCGCGGCATCGTCGCGAGCCCGAACTGCACGACGCTCTCGCTGATCGTCGCGGTCGGTGCGCTGCACGCCGAATTCGGGGTACGAGAACTGGTCGTCTCCTCGTACCAGGCGGTGAGCGGGGCGGGGCGGGCCGGTGTCGCGGCGCTGCGCGAACAGTTGTCGGTGGTGGCCGGTACGGAACTGGGTACGAAGCCCGGGGACGTACGCCGGGTCGTGGGGGACATGGAAGGCAGCCCCTTTGCCGCGCCGGTCGCCCTCAACGTGGTGCCCTGGGCCGGGACCGAGGCCGGGGACGGCTGGTCGTCGGAGGAGCTGGCGATCCGCGAGGAGTGCCGCAAGGTTCTGGACCTGCCGGGCCTGCGGGTGGCGGCGACCTGTGTCTACGTACCCGTCATCGCGACGCACTCGATGTCCGTGCACGCACGGTTCGAGAACGAGATCGCGGTCGACCGAGCCCACGAGATCCTGGCCACGGCACCGGGCGTGGTGCTGTACGACAGCCCGGCGGCGGGGGACTTCCCGACACCGTCCGATGTCGTCGGCACCGATCCGACCTGGGTCGGACGGGTGCGCAGGTCTCTGGACGATCCCCGGGGCCTGGAACTGTTCGTCTGCGGCGACAACCTCCGTAAGGGAGCGGCGTTGAACGTGGCGCAGATCGCCGAATCAGTGGCCGCCGAATTCCCCCGGGTCTGATCGAACCTGTTTTGTACTCTCTGTGAATGCCCTGTGAGCAAGTTGAGGGTCTGAACCCCTTGAGCTGGGGTGTCGGGGTATCCGACGATGACCTTCTGGCCTGCTGCAACCGTCGGTCGGAGGGAACGCGTCTATGCGGTCACTTCTTGCGCGGCGGGGCGCATATTCGGGCATTTGTGGAAGAGCGGGTACGTATGAGGGCATGTCGCACCGCGTCAAAAGCGGTGCCGCGCGCGTACAACCCTGACGGGGGGAAACGTGTCCAACTGGCGTGGCAGAGGTTCTCGATATCACAGTGGTGGGCCCCTTGCGTGGCGCTTCGGTGCTTCCGCTCAGACGGCCCCGCGCACCCGGCGGTATGCCGGTGATTGCGCCCATGCCCGCAGCACGTCCCGCACGGCTGCCGTCGCAGCGCGAGGGCGCTGAGGAGAGCGTGGCTGCCGGAACCACGGTCGACCATCTCACCGAGACCTATCGCGCCCATTACCGTTCGCTGCTCGGTCTCGCGGCTCTGCTCCTGGACGACACCGCCTCATGTGAGGACGTGGTGCAGGAGGCGTTCATCCGTGTGCACTCGGCGCGCAGCCGGGTACGGGAGCCCGAGAAGACACTCGCGTATCTGCGCCAGACCGTCGTCAACCTGTCGCGCTCCGCGCTGCGCCGCCGCATCCTCGGGCTGAAGCTGCTTTCCAAGCCCATGCCGGACATGGCGAGCGCGGAGGAGGGCGCGTACGACCAGTTGGAGCGGGACGCGCTGATCAAAGCGATGCGGGGGCTGCAACGGCGCCAGCGGGAGGTGCTGGTGCTGCGCTACTTCGCGGACATGACGGAGGCTCAGGTGGCCGAGACGCTCGGCATATCCCTGGGCTCGGTCAAGGCCTACGGCTCCCGTGGGATCGCGGCGCTGCGCGTCGTGATGGAGGCGCAGGTATGAGTCGGCGCTACCGCAGGAACGAGAACAGCCACGAGCGTGAGCATCGGATTGACCGGACTGGAAACGAAACTGTGAACGACGGGCCGGAGAGCGATTCGCATGCGAACCCGGACGCGAACCCGCACGCGAACTCGGATACGGATCACGCGGATCGGGACCTTGCGTCCGTGGGGGGCGCGGGTGGCCCCCGCGAGGGCGACGCAGCCGCTGAGACGGCCGAGCTCGGGGGGCTGAGCAGCCTCTTCGGCGTGGGCGCGGGTTCCGGTTCGGGGGACGGTGACGGCCCGGACATGGACGAGGTCGCGCTGCGCCGCATGCTGCGCGGGGCCGTCCAGCACATCGAACCCAGCGACGGCACCCTCGACCGTCTGTGCCGCGCGGTGCCCGCCCGGCGCGCCAGGCGGCGGCAGGCCGTCGTCGGTGTGGCGGCGGCGGCGCTGCTCATCGGCACCGCGGTCCCCGCCTTCGTTCATGTCGCGAACTCCGATGGTTCGAACGCCGCCAACCCCGCGATAGCCGGACACGGCGAGCAGGCGCAGGGCGGCAGCGGCACCGGGAAAGGCTCGGAAGCCGGCGGGAAGAGCAGCGGCGGCAGCACCGACGGGCGGACCGACGGCGGCCGGAACCAGCCGACGAGCACGAGCAGTCCGTCCGACAGCCGTGGCCAGGGCTCCGACAGCAAGGTCGGCGGGGGCGCCGACCCGGACAACTCCGCGGCGGCCTTCATGCCGGCCTGCGGCCTGGGGCAGCTCGGTGTCGCCTCGGCCGAGACGGGCGCGGCGGGTGCCGACGGCACGGTGTACGGCACGTTCCGGATCGCCAATGTCTCCGGCACGGACTGTTCGGTGAGCAGCAGTGGCAGCGTGGGCTTCCAGGCAATGGGCGCGGCCGATCCGGCCAAGATCACGGTCGTCCAGCACACCGCGGGCGACGCGGCGGCCGGACTGCCCGACCCCTCGCAGGAGGAGGGGGCGGTGCTGCTGAAGCCGGCCATGTCGTACGAGGTGCAGTTCGCCTGGGTGCCGAAGGACACATGCCCGACCTCCGCAGGTTCACCGAGCCCGACACCGACGGATGACACGGACGGCGCTACCGGCGCCACTGCCGCCGGTCCCGGTATGGGTACCACTGACGGGACCACGGACACGGCTGCGCAGCTTGGCAGCGAGGACGGCGGCGGGGCACTGGACGGCAGCGTTGCCGTGACACACACGCCGGAAGCAGGGGCGCCGGTCGCGGAGACGAAGATCGCCAACGCCTGCGCAGGCACGATCTACCGGACCGGGGTGCTGGCCCCCGCGACGTGACGCGGGGCGACGGCCTGAGACAGACATACGTGAGGGGCCCGCCGACCGGCGGG
>NZ_JBEOVN010000159.1:0-17664 GCF_040295565.1 Streptomyces sp. NPDC002785
GCGGACCCGAGAACCACTACAAGGGCTGCACCCGTATCACCAGCCGAAACGCCGAGCATTGCGCCGCAGATCGAACCTCTAACCGAACGGCATTGCACCTAGGACTTCTTCGGCGGGACGGTCGGCAGCCCGAGGAACGGCAGCTTCAGCGCGCCGAAGGCCTCCTTCGGCACCGCCGGTGCCTGCGGCTCGACCGCGGCCAGCCGCTCGTACGCCTCCCCCTGCGCCGGACGCGGGTCCGCCTCGCCCTTGTTCGGCCAGAAGGACATCGCGCGCTCGGCCTGTGCGGTGATGGTGAGCGACGGGTTGACGCCGAGGTTCGCGGAGACCGCCGAACCGTCGACGACCGAGATGCCGGGGTGTCCGTAGAGCCGGTGGTACGGGTCGATCACCCCGTCCTCGGCACTCGCACCGATGGGGCAGCCGCCGAGGAAGTGTGCCGTGAGCGGGGTGCCCATCAGCTCGCCGACGTTCGAGCCGGCGAAGCCGTTGATCTCGTCGGCGAGCAGTGAGGCGCTGCGCGTCGCCTCCTCGATCTGCGTCGGGTTGGGCGTGCCGTGCCCCTGCCGGGCGGTGAGCAGGCCCTTCCCTATGCCGCCCGGCTTGCAGTATGTCGTCAGGGAGTTGTCCAGCGACTGCATGACGAGCCCGATGATGGTCCGCTCCGACCAGCGCCGGTTGGAGAGCGAACGCATGGCGAGCGTCGGGTGCTTGGCCATGTTGCCGAGCCAGCCCAGCACCCGGCGGCTGCCGTACGGCACCTGGAGGATCGACATCGCGCCCATCGCGTTGGAGCCCTTGCCGTAGCGGACCGGCTCGATGTGGGTGTTCTCGTCCGGGTGGATCGAGGAGGTGATCGCGACGCCCTGGGTGAAGTCGGCCTTGGCGGTGCCGTGCTTCCTGCGGTAGCGCCGGTCGCTGGTCTGCGAGCCGACGAGCGCCTCGGAGTTGGTACGGGTGAGCTCGCCGAGCCGGTCCGAGAGCCGGGGCAGCAGTCCCCGGTCCTTCATGGTGTGCAGCAGGGTCTGGGTGCCGTACGTGCCTGCCGCGACGACCACCTTGCGGGCGCGCAGCCGCTTCGGCTTGCCCTTCTTGCGGCGGTCCGTCGGAACGGTCGTGACGTGGTAGCCGCCCTCCGGATGGTCCGTGATCGCGACGACCGAGGTCATCGGGTGGATGACGGCTCCGGTCTTCTCGGCGAGGTGGAGGTAGTTCTCGTTGAGGGTGTTCTTCGCGCCGTGGCGGCAGCCCGTCATGCATTCGCCGCACTCGGTGCAGGCCTTGCGAGCGGGGCCCACGCCGCCGAAGTAAGGGTCGGCCACCGTGCCGCCGGGCCTCGCCCTCGCCGTACCGTCGGCGTCCTTGCCGTCACCGAAGAAGACGCCGACCGGGGCGAGATGGAAGGTGTCGCCGACGCCCATGGCCTGCGCGGCCGCCTTCAGATGGACATCGGAGGGGGTCATCGTCGGGTTGACCCGGACCCCGAGCATCCGCTTGGCCTGGTCGTAGTACGGCTTCAGCTCGTCCTGCCAGTCGGTGATGGACGCCCACTGACGGTCCTCGAAGAACGGCGCCGGGGGTACGTACAGCGTGTTGGCGTAGTTGAGCGAGCCGCCACCGACACCCGCTCCGGCCAGCACCATCACATTGCCGAGCAGATGCACGCGCTGAATGCCGTAGAGCCCGAGTGCGGGCGCCCACAGGTAGTTCTTGATGTCCCAGGAGTTCTTCGGAAGGGTGCCGGGGCTGAAGCGGCGGCCCGCCTCCAGGACCCCGACCCGGTACCCCTTCTCGGTCAGCCGCAGGGCCGACACCGCACCGCCGAAGCCCGAGCCGACGACCAGGACGTCGTAGTCGTACGCGACGTCGTCGTCGGTCTCACCGGCCGGTTCGGCCTGATTCTGGGCACGGCTGTCCTGGGCCATGGCTCTCCTCGGTACGAAAAGGGCAGAAGGTGCTGTGGGGTTACGGGGTTCAGCGCAGGCGGAACGCCTTCATCACCTTCAGGCTGCGGGTCATGAACGCCGCGTACTTCTCGTCGTCCATGCCGAAGGACGGGGCGAGCGGAATCAGCCGCTGCTGGGCGACGGTCTGCGCCTCGGTGTACTTGAGGATGCCCTCGGAGCCGTGTCGCCTGCCGAGACCGGAGTCCTTCATGCCGCCCATCGGGGACTGCACGCTGCCGTACGCGGGGGCGTACCCCTCGTTGATGTTGACCGTGCCGCTCCGCAGCCGGGCGGCGACCTGGTGGCCGCGCCTGGAGTCCTTGGTCCAGACGCTCGAATTCAGGCCGTACGGGGTGGCGTTGGCGAGGGCGACGACCTCGTCCTCGTCGGAGAAGCGGTAGATGGAGACGACCGGGCCGAAGGTCTCCTCGTTGCAGACGGCCATCGGCGCCTCGACGCCCTCGAGGATGGTCGGCTCGTAGAACAGCGGGCCGATGTCGGGGCGGGCGACGCCGCCCGCGACGAGCGTGGCGCCCTTCTCGACGGCCTCCGCGACATGCTGCGTGACCGTCTCCAGCTGGCGCTCACCGACCAGGGAGCCCATGTCGGCACCGTAGGCGAGGGAGTTGCCGAGCCGCATGGCCTTCGTACGGGCGGCGAAGCGGGCCACGAAGTCGTCGGCGACCGACTCGTGGACGTACAGCCGCTCGATGGAGATGCAGAGCTGACCGGCTGAGGAGAAGCAGGCGCGGACGGCGCCCGCGGCGGCCTTCTCCACATCGGCGTCCCTGAGGACCAGCATGGCGTTCTTGCCGCCGAGTTCCAGCGAGACGCCGACGAGCCGGGCCGCCGCACCCTGCGCGACCTCGCGGCCGGTGCGGGTGGAACCGGTGAACGAGACGTAGTCGGCGTGCTTGACGACCTCGGGGCCGACGACCGGTCCGTCACCGAGGACCACCTGGAACACCTCGGCGGGCAGCCCGGCCTCGATGAGGAGGTCCCGGGCCCACAGCGCGGTCAGCGCGGTCTCCGTGTCGGGCTTCATCACGACGGCGTTGCCGGAGACGAAGGCGGGCAGTGCATCGCCGACGGACAGCTCCAGCGGGTAGTTCCACGGCGCGATCTGGCCGATGACACCACGCGGCTGACGCAGCTCGGTGACCTTGGTGAGGGCCGGTACGACGCCGGCGTGCCGCTTCGGCTTCAGATACGAGGACGCCATGCGCCCGTAGTGCCGGGCGGCGACGGCGACTGCCTGCACCTCCTCGTGGGCGTGCAGCCGGGCCTTGCCGGTCTCCAGCTGAATGAGGTCGAGGACCTCGGCCTGGCGGCCGAGCACGAGGTCGTGGAAGCGGAGCAGGACGGCTGCCCTGGCCCGGACGGGAGTGGCGGCCCAGGCGGGCTGGGCGGCGCGGGCCCGCTCGAAGGCCGTCGCCACGTCCTCGGGGGTGGACTCGGGCAGATCGGCCAGCTTCTCCCCGGTGAAGGGGGTGTGGTTGGCCGTACGGCCGGAGCCGGCCACACCACGGGTCAGCTGGGCGACCACCTCGGGTGTCACCACATCGGCGGCGGTGCGCGCGCCCGCGGGGGCGGCGGCCACGGGGTTGGTGCCGACCGGGGTTGCGGGGGTGGACATGGAGGCCTGCGAGTCCGTCATGGGGCCGAGAGTACGTCCAGCCGCACACTTTGGGTACCCGTGGGTAACAGGTTTTCACACTCCCCACAAACAAGCCAGTGATCACTGGCAACAAAGCCCCTGATCAGGAGCCCTGCGGTCACGGAGCGGTCCGGCGGGCCTCAGCCGGAGCTGCCGGGCGCACGCCATCCGCGCAGCATCGTGTCGAACTGCGACCGGGTCGTGTCCCAGTCGTCCGCCGGGCCCGTCATGTACAACGCGTACTCCGGACCGCCCTCCTCCCCGAAGTACATCTGGTCGATCGCGTGGCGCGGACCGAGGTGGTCCTTGGTCTCGGTCCAGGTGAACTCCCAGAGCGAGCCCGGCCGGTCCCGGTAGGTGTTGGAGTGCAGGGTCTTGCGCTGGTAGCCGGGAAGCCGTTCGGCGAGCTGCTTCTCCAGGCTCAGCATGTGCATGTACGGGTTCTCGAAGTCGGGCGCCGGGTCGATGCTGATCCGGATGTAGTGCACGCCGCCGTCCGGGGTGTAGTCGATCTGGTTGCCGTCCGCCCGGCGCTCCCAGCCCTCGGGCACGGTCAGGCTGAAGCCCTCGGGGTCATTCACCCGCTTCCAGCCGTCGGGCACGTCCTTCACCCGCACGTCGGGCTTGGCCGAGGGCGGGGTCCTGGCGTCGGGCTTGCCGGGGTCGACGGGGCGCGTGGGTGCCCGTGCCGTCGCGTCCGGTGGTGTTCTCCGTCCGGTCGCCGTACTTCATCGCGGCAAGTCCCGCGCCGCCGCCGACCAGCGCCGCGGCCGCGATGACCAGGACCGCGGTGCGCCAGCGGCCGCGGCTGCGCCGGACCGCCGGGGCCGCCGGGTGGGGCAGTTGAGTGGTGCGGGGCCCGGCGGGGCCGTCCTGGCCCAGCGAGCGCAGGGCCTCGTCGGGGACCCTCTGCGTCGGCACGTGCGCCTGCGCCGCCACGGGCGCGCGGCCCTCCATGGCGTCCAGCAGCATCCGTTCCGTCTCCGCGGCCGACGGACGCTCGTCCGGCTCCTTGCGCAGCAGCGCGGTGATCACGGAGGTCAGCGGGCGTGCCATGGCGAATGCCCGGAGCTGTGGCGAACTTCCTTGACCACCTCAGCCGTTGACATGTCGACCCTGCCCGCCGAGTGTGCGGTAGCCCAGCAGCCGGACTACCGGGACTTGCACGGCGAATGCCACCGCACAAAAGACGCCCCGCTTCCGCATGGCGGCGGGATCACGCTTGTGCACTGCTGCACGCGCTCGTGCCACGCGCCCCGCAACGACTGACCCGCCAACTGCCCACCCCCCGCGCGGAGATAGAGACCTGAGCGGCATCGGGCAGCGAGCAGATCCCCTCTGATTCCGTTCACATGTTCATCATGATCCCGGACTCTTAGACCATGAGAAAAGCCAAATCAAAATTTCCTCGCCTCATTCGCCCAATCGGTGTTGCGCGGCCGCCATTTCTCTCACACTGGTCGCATCTGGTACCGCAAACGCCTCCACCGGTGTAGGCAAATGCTCTACGACTGGTGCCTCGGGACAGATCAACGTTTACAACTGGGTGGATTCAGGAAGTCGCATAGACTTCCACATGGCGTTCCTGGACACGCTGGCAGACGGCCATCACGCACGAGCGCGCCTCATCACGAAGAACTTCGTCGGCAACCAAGTCACATGGCCGTGGCACAGCGACACTGACGGCGCCAACAACGGCTATACCTACGTGGATTCCTACGCCATCAACGACACCGGGATCTATCAGGCAGCAATCCAGGTTGCCCGATTCGAGGGCAACACACTTCTCAACTCCTGTACTGGATGGGTGTCCTGAGCTTGAGCTCATCAGTTCGCAAGAGCCCACTCGGTCATCCTTCTGACGGCGGCTGCCAAAACTGAAGGACAGTATCGAACTGGGCGCGGGCCGTCGCCCAGTCACTTTCGGGGCCACCCATGTAGATCGCGTACTCGACACCGCCGTCCGCGATGTACATCTGGTCAATCGCACGCCGCTTGCCCGGATGGTCCTTGGACGAGGCCCATGTGAACTCCCAGAGCGCGGCGGGCTGGTCGCGGTAGGAGTTCACATGGATCGTCAGCCGCTTGTACGCCGGTAGCGCCTTGCGGCCGATCTCCATGCTCAGCAGGTGAGCGTACGGAGTCGGATAGTCCGGCGAGGTGTCGATCCCGATCCGAATGAAATGGTTGCCGTCGTCGGGCGTGTAGTCGATCTGCTCGCCGTCCACCTGCCGCGTCCAGCCCTTCGGTACGGCGAGGGAGAAACCAGCCGGGTCGTCGACCTTCACCCAGCCGTCCGGGAGCCCGTCAGGGTTCTTGTTGCCGGGGGCCGCGACCGGCGTGTTGTTGGGCGCGCTCTGTGAGCCCTTCCTGTCCCTGTCGTTCTGATACTTCATGACGCCGAGGCCGACCCCGCCGCCGACCAGCGCGGCTGCGGCGATGACCAGGACCGTCGTACGCCACCGGCCCCGGATGCGCCGGGTCACCGGGGACGACACCGGGCCGGCGGCGGAAGCGGGGGCCGAATCGGGGAGTTGAGCCGTCCCCGCCGCACCCGTTCCGGACGCGCCGTCCTGGCCCAGCGAGCGCAGGGCCTCGTCGGGGACCCTCTGCGTCGGCACGTACGCCTGCGCCGCCACGGGCTCGCGGCCCTCCATTGCCTCCAGCAGCATCCGTTCCGCCTCCGCCGCCGACGGCCGGTCCTCGGGGTCCTTGCGGAGCAGCGCGGTGATCACGGGGGCCAGCGGGCCCGCCCGCCCGGGCGGCGGCGGTTCCTCGGTGACGACGGCCTGCATGGTGGAGATCGGGGACGTACGGCGGAACGGCGAGCGCCCCTCGACCGCGGTGTAGAGCGTGGCACCGAGGGACCACAGGTCGGACGCGGGGCCCGGATCGCCGCCGCGTACCCGTTCAGGCGCCAGATAGTCGATGGAACCGACCAGTTCACCGGTCCTGGTGATGGTCGAGTCGCCCTCTATCGCCGCGATCCCGAAGTCGGTGAGCAGCACCCGTCCGTCCCTGGCCAGGAGCACGTTGCCGGGCTTCACGTCCCGGTGAAGGACCCCCGCACCGTGTGCGGCGCGCAGGGCGCCCAGCACATGGAGGCCGATCCTGGCAGCCTCGCGCGGCTCGATCTCGTCGGACTCCTTGGCCGCGTCGGCGAGTGACGGGCCGTCGACGTACTGCATGACGATCCACGGCCGGTTGTCGTACTCGATCACGTCATGGACCGTGACCACGCCCGGGTGCGTGATCCGGGCCGCCGCGCGGGCCTCCTTCTGCGTGCGGGCGTGCAGCACGATCCGGTCGGCCTCGGCGACGTACAGCCCGGCGGTCAACTCCTTGACCGCGACCGTGCGGTGCAGCACCTCGTCGTGGGCGCGCCAGACCTTGCCCATGCCGCCGCGCCCGAGGACTTCGCCGAGCCGGTACCTTCCGGCCAGCACCAGTCCCGCGTCCGTGCCCTGTGATCGATCCACGTATCCCCGCCCCGTTCCTTCGGAGGCCAGATTACGGAGGGGGTGTGGGCCACGGAACCTCGCATCACCCAAGTGACCGCACTGTGATGCTTGTCGCTCCGCAACCCTTCGGGCGACGTACCGCCACCATTCAGGGCGTCACGCGGTAGGAAGCGATGGCTTGTTCATAGATGTCCGAAACCTTGTCGCGCCGGTCCTCCGGTCCGATGACCTGGAGGATGTGGTAACGGCCGTCGACAATCATCGCCAAGTTGCGTGCGTACACCTCGCGGCCATTGGCGTCCTGCCAGGTGAACTGGCCCTCGGCCATGGCCTGTCGGCCGACGTCGATCCGGCGCAGCCCGCTCGACCCCGACCAGCTGGAGTCGCGGAACGGCTGCAACTCCAGCTCCTTGTCCGCCTGGTACGCCAGCGGGTCTTCGCCATTGGCCTTGGCGGTGTCGCGTCCGGGGACGATCAGCAGGCTGAAGCCGTCGCTGCCGTACCGGATCTGACGGTCCGCGTTTGCGGGGCTGCGCTGCCAGCCCTTGAGCACACCGACCTCGAAACCCTCCGGGTCCTTGCGCAGGGCGTAGCCGGTGGCGAGCGCGACGGCGGAGCGGCTGGTCTGCGGCTGCTGCGCACCGGACTGCTGCGAGGGCGGCTGCCCGCCGGACGCACCGGCGCCGGGCCCGGGCGAACCGGACGTCGAGGACGCCGGGCCCGAGGAACGGGTGCCGGAGTCGCTGTCCGCCTTGGGCATGAACATCACGGCGTACGCGATGGCCGCGACCAGGGCCAGCAGGATCAGCACCAGAAGCAGCCGCCCGAGCCGTCGCGGCGCCCGTCCTTCGCCCTGCTGGGGGCGGGGCGGCGGGGTGCGCAGCGCCTTGGGGCCCTTGGGCTCGCGCGGCGCCCTGGGTGCTTTTTCCGCCCGGGGCCTGTCGTGGCGGTCGGGCCTCTCCTTCGTGTGGCGGTGGCGGCCGTGGGCCGCGCCCTGACCCATGCGGCCCCGGCGCCTGCGGACCAGCTCGCCCCGGCGGCGTACGACGGGCAGCCGGGCGCTGTCGACGGACGGCAGCGGCACGACGTCCAGACCGGCCTCGGGCTCGGGCGCCGACCGTACGAGGGAGCGCAGCCAGCCTCGCAGCTCCTCGACGTCCGGCCGCTCGGTGGGGTCCTGGCGCAGCAGCGACTCGACGACGGGGCGCAGCGGACCGCACTCCTCGGCGAAGGCGGGCGGCTCCCCGCACACCATCTGGACGAGCTCGGCCGCGCTCTCCTCGGGGTACGGGGCGTGCCCCTGGACGGCGCGGTAGAGCAGCGCGCCCAACGCCCAGAGGTCGGTGGCGGGGCCGATGGGCGGCGCCAGCTGCCAGTTCTCGTGGACGGGTCCGGCCTGCTCGGGCGCCCAGCGCTCGGTGACCGCGCCGACGACGGCGATCCGGGCCTGCCGGGCGCGCTCGGCCGCGAGGGTGGTGGCGGGGCCGCGGTAGGCGGGGCCCGTACGGCCGCTCGCGACGATCTCGTCCCAGCGGCCCGGCTGTTGCTGCGGCTCGGGCCGGTGCGCGGGCAGCGCCGGGGAGTTGCCGTCGCGGCCGGCGTCGGCGCGCAGGGCGTCCTCGCTGGAGCCACCGGCGGGGACGGGACGGCGGAATTCGGGACCGTCGCTCCAGGAGCCGGTCAGATGCAGCCGTCGGCCCGGCGGCTCCTGACCGTCGCTGCCGTACCCGGCGTCGTCCTCGTCGTCCTCGTCGTACAGGTCCTCGTCCCCGTACGGGCCATCGGCGGTACGGCTCCAATTGCCGATCGACAGCGGGTGGTCGTGACCGGAGTCGGCGGGCCCGGCGCCTTCCGGCTGTTCTCCAGGGCCCCGGCCCGGCTGCTCTCCAGGGCGGCGCTCCGGAGCGCTGCCGGCGTCCGCCTCGTCGCCCGTCCCGGCCTGGCGCCGGTCCTCATTGATCCGTACGGCGGCCCGCGCGCCCGCGCGGTACGCGGCCATGGCTCCGGCCCGTTCGGCCCGCAGTCGCGGTGCGCTTCCGGCACCGGGAGCGGGGACCGGGAGGGCGGGGTCATGCGGCCGTCTCACGGCCTCCAGCTCGCCCGGCGCACCGCCGCGGTCGCCCTCGTCAAAGCCGCGGCCCTCCGCGTGCGGGTTGTCGTCGCCGACATGGCCCTTCTTGTACGGATCGGCGTACGAATCAGGAGCATATGGAACGGGAGCGTACGGACCAGCCGCGTCCTGATCAGCCTCGTCCGGGTACGTATCAGCGGCCGTGTGGCCCGTCTCGATCGCCGCCGGAGCGCGCGACGCAGGCACCTCGGCGGGCGCAGGGGGTACGTAGGGCCCGGTCGGGTCCGTCTCGTACGCCGGGCGGCCGCCGTACCCGCCGCCATACCCGCCGTCGTCCTCGTCGTCGGGCTGAGGCGTCGGTACGTACCCGCAGAGTGCCTCCTCCGCCGCTCCGGCCGCCAGACCGGTCAGCACGACGCGACCGTCGTCGCAGACCAGCACCGTGCGGACGGTGATGTTGCGGTGGGTCCAGCCATGAACGTGCAGCACCCGCAGCGCCGTCAGCACGTCGGAGCCGATCTCGGCGGCCCGGAAGGGATTGAGCGGGCGCTCCGCGAGCAGGGCCGCGAGCGGGCGGGCCATGACGAGTTCGCTCACTATCCAGAGCGAGCCGGCCTCCGCGAACACGTCGAAGACCTGGTCGAGTCCGGGATGGTCGGGGACCTGGGCCGCCGCCTGCGCCGCCTCGATGGCACGCCGGACCGCCGGATCCGTGGACTGCCGCACAGTGCGCCCGGTCGCCCGGCGGGCCACCGGGGCCTGACCGTCGGCGTCGAGCACCTCGGCGTCCACCACTTCGGGCAACGGCACCTGCCGGACCAGGACTTCCTGTCCGCTGTAGGTGTCGAACGCCCGGGTCTCGACCAGTTCGTACTCATCGGACGGGGGCAGCGGAAGGCGGTAGCGGTCGGCAAGTACCCGACCCGCATAGTCGTCCACGACGCCTCCCCAGAGCGCGCTGTCCCCCGGCCACGAAGACCGCACAAACCCGTCAATTGCGGTCACTTGCCATGCAATTGACTCGCCGTTCTGGCTGCGTACGGCCTCAAGGCTCTCACGATACGTGGCAAGTGACGGCCGCGCGGCAGGGTCGGCGCATCCTGGCCCTTTTCACCCACGGATCAGTCGGTGGGCTCGAACGTGTCGAACGCGGTCTTGCGCAGTGTCCGGCACTCCTTGCTGTCCCACTCGCTCGCCTTGCAGCTGATCATGATCGCGTAGCCGTGGGTGGCATCGACCTTGAAGCCCCGGTTCAGCACATGGATCCGGTCACCCTGCTGGGTGCGCTCGAACTGCCAGTCGGCGACGGTCGGGTAGCCGTTGTACTGAACCTTGTTCACTCCGAGGTGGTGATAGCCGTTGCTGCTGGCCGCGACGCCGCCCTTCGCGGCGTTCCAGGCTGCGGCGGCGTCGCCGCCGGGCGAATCGGTGTAGTCGACCTGGACGCGCGGGAAACCCCCGTCGACGTTGTAGATGCCGCCGGAGTTGCGACCGGCCGTTTCGGTCAGCTGGAAGCCCTCGGGCATCGCGATCGCGAAGTGGAACTGCTTGTTCTTGACGGTTTCGTATCCGGCGGGCAGCGCGTCAGCGGCGTCCGGGGCGTCGCCCTTCGAACCGTCCGACCCCTTGTCCGACTTGTCGCCCTTGCCCTGGCCCTTGCCCTGATCCTGATCCTTGCCCTGGCCCTGGGGCTTGTCGCCGCCACTGTCCGTGTCGGTGTCCGCGGATCCACCGGTCGCCGAAGCCCCGGCCGAAGTGGACTTGCCGGCCTTGCCGTTGCCTCCGCTCGCGTCATCCTTGCCGCCCTTGTCGAGAGTGAGGGCGAGGACCGTAACGATCACGGCGAGCACGATCACAGCCGCGGCGATCGCCAGGGTGCGGCGTGGCACCACGTCCGTGATGGACGCACGGGGCGGGGTGGTCGGCGACGTGGCGGGACGCGGCGACGGTACGGCGGCAGAGGCCGCGGCCGGCCTCGCCGGAGTCGAAGGCCGGGCAGGCTTCGAAGGGCCCGCCGAGGGAGCGGTCGACGGAGGTGCCGACGGAGTTGTCGAGGGCCGGGGCGGCGCAGTGGCCGAGGCTGTGGCCGCACCCGCCGCTGCGGCGGGTGTCGCCTTCGCGCTCCGTACGGAGCGCAGCGCGCCGCGCAGCCGGTCCCGGGCGCCCTCGCCCGATTCCCCGGACTTCGACGCCGCCTTGGTGCCAGGTTCGGCGGTCTTGCCGGGCAGCGCCATGACCTGGGTGGCGTCGGCGGGCGGGGGCACCACCGGGTCCGGCTTCTCGGGAGCGTGGATCACGTCGTTGAGCAGGGCGCGCGCGCCGGCGTCGTCGAGCCGCTGATCGGGATCCCTGGCGAGCAGGCCGTAGATGACCTCCTCCAGCGGACCGGCGTTCTTCGGCGGGTCGAGCGGCTCGGTCATCACCGCGGTCAGGGTGGCGATGGCCGACCCCTTGTCGTACGGCGGGGAGCCCTCGACGCTGGCGTACAGCAGTCCGCCGAGCGACCACAGGTCGGCGGGCGGTCCCGGCTTGTGCCCGCGGGCGCGCTCCGGGGAGATGTACGAGGGGGCGCCGACGAGCATGCCCGTCGAGGTGACCGACGGGTCGCCCTCGACCTGCGCGATACCGAAGTCGGTCAGCACGACCCGGCCGTCCTCGGCGATCAGCACATTGGACGGCTTCACATCGCGGTGCAGGATGCCCTCGCGGTGCGCCAATCGCAGCACGTCGAGGATGGCGAGGCCGACCTCGGCGGCGCGCTTCGGCGTCAGCACCCCGTCCTCGCGGATGGCCTCGGCAAGGGACTTGCCCTCGATGAGTTCCATCACGATCCATGGCCGGTCGTCCTCATCGACCACGTCGTAGACCGTCACCGCGCCGTTGTTGCGGATCCTGGCGATCGCCTTCGCCTCACGCAGCGTGCGCGTGATGAGCCGGCGCTTCTCGTCCTCGTCGATGGCCGAAGGGAACCTCAGCTCCTTGACCGCGACCGTGCGGCCCAGCGTCTCGTCGACGGCACGCCAGACCGTGCCCATACCGCCCCGGCCGAGCACCTCCCCGAGCCGGTACCGCCCCGCAAGAAGACGTCCGTCCTTGTCCCGTTGGGGCTCCCGTGCCTGCTCCGCCTCCGACATGCGTCCCCTCTGCGATCAACCCGCCCTGGCAGAGCGTTCATTGTCCCTCACCGCTGGACCGGTCATGGTGCCGGGTCCGCAGGCCCGTCATGATGTGGCCCGAGGAAGGGATTCCCTGCCATGCCGACACTCAGGGCGCTGTTCGCCGCCCCGCTATTACTGGCGCTGCTCGGCCTGGGAACAGCAACCCTGTCCAGCGAACCACACCTCACGCCCGCAGCGGCCTATCTTCCCCGGCTCGTCGCCAGGGGCGGTGCTCCCACGGCGGCGCTGCTGGCCCATCGCGTCTCTTCCGCAC
Source organism: Streptomyces sp. NPDC002785 (assembly GCF_040295565.1). NCBI lineage: Bacteria > Bacillati > Actinomycetota > Actinomycetes > Kitasatosporales > Streptomycetaceae > Streptomyces > Streptomyces sp. NPDC002785. Next base: position 12,568 of record NZ_JBEOVN010000159.1, read on the forward strand.
CGTACGACACCTACCGCTCGACGGGCCCCGGTATCCGCAGAGGGGACCGGTTCCGGGCCGGCAGCATCACCAAGACCTTCGTCGCGACAGTCGTACTCCAACTCGCCCGGGAGAGAAGGCTGCAGCTGTCGGACACCGTCGACCAGCTGCTGCCGGGGCTGATCCAGGGCAACGGCAACGACGGCCGCCGCATCACCCTGCGCGCCCTGCTCAGCCACACCAGTGGCCTCTACAACTACACCGCCGACCCCTCCGCCCGCCCCGTCTCCGCCACCGCCGCGGTCCGTGTCGCCCTGGCCCATCGCCCGACGAACGCCCCTGGCCACTACGCCTACTCCAACACCAATTACGTCGTGCTCGGACTCATCGTTCAGCGCGTCACCGGAAACGACTACGCCACCGAGATCCGCCACCGCATCATCACCCCCCTCCGTCTCACCGGTACTTCCCTGCCCGGCGCCCGTACCTCCCTGCCTGCCCCGCACGGCCGCGGCTATGCCCGTGACCCGGCCGACGGCAGCCTCCGCGACGTCACCGTGCTCGACCCGCGTACGGCGGGCGCGGCAGGCGAACTGATCTCCACACTCACCGACCTGAACCGCTTCTACGCGGCCCTGCTGAGTGGGCGTCTGCTCCCTTTCGCCCAATTGACGGCCCTGCTGAACACCGGCGCCACGCGCGGCGTCTATGGCCTGGGCATCTATCCGCAGAAACTTTCCTGCGGCACCACCGTCTGGGGCCACGACGGCCGTATAGCGGGCAGTTACGTCCGTACCGCCGCCACACGCGACGGCCGGCACACCCTGACGTACCGGATCGACACGGACACCCTGACCGATGCAACGACGCTCGAACCGGCACTCCTCGACGCGGAGTTCTGCAGCAGCGCGCCCCGCGCCTGAGGCCTGGAGCCTGCCCTGCGGATCAGGGCCTGTCGCCGGTCACGGCACTAGAGCGGCACGATGTCCGGCGCCCCGAGCCGTGCCGCATCCGCCGTGAGGTCGTCCGGCTGCCGCTGCGACTCCCGCTCCGCCTGCACCCGCTTCTCGTAGTGCTCGACCTCCCGGTCGATCTGCCCCTCGTCCCAGCCCAGGACCGGCGCCATCAGCTCCGCGCAGATCCGGGCGCTGAGCGTGCCCCGGTCGAAGGTCTCGATGGAGATCCGGGTCCGGCGGGTCAGTACGTCGTCGAGGTGGCGGGCCCCCTCGTGCGAGGCGGCGTAGACGATCTCGGCCTTCAGATAGTCGTCCGCCGACGGCAGCGGTTCACCCAGCACCGGATCGTCGACGATCAGGTCCAGGAGCTCCTCGGTCATGGAGCCGTAGCGGTTGAGCAGATGCTCCACCCGGGCGACATGGAGCCCCGTACGGGCCGCGATTCTCGCCCGGGCGTTCCACAGCGCGCGGTATCCCTCCGCCCCCAGCAGCGGAACGTCCTCGGTGACGCACTCCGCCACCCGCTGGTCGAGGCCGTGCACCGCCTCGTCCACGGCGTCCTTCGCCATCACCCGGTACGTCGTGTACTTGCCGCCCGCCACGACCACGAGGCCCGGCAGCGGGTGTGCCACCGTGTGCTCACGCGAGAGCTTGCTGGTCGCATCCGACTCGCCGGCCAGCAGCGGCCGCAGCCCCGCGTAGACACCCTGGACGTCGTCCCTGGTCAGGGGTGTGGCCAGGACCGAGTTGACGTGTTCGAGCAGATAGTCGATATCGGCGCTGGACGCCGCCGGATGCGCCTTGTCCAGGTCCCAGTCGGTGTCCGTCGTCCCGACGATCCAGTGCCGCCCCCACGGGATGACGAAGAGGACGGACTTCTCGGTCCGCAGGATCAGGCCGGTCGTGGAGTGGATGCGGTCCTTCGGGACGACCAGGTGGATGCCCTTGGACGCCCTGACGTGGAACAGCCCGCGCTCCCCGATCAGCGCCTGGGTGTCATCCGTCCAGACCCCGGTCGCGTTGACCACCTGTTTGGCCCTGACCTCGTACTCCCCACCCGCCTCGACGTCCTCCACGCGGACGCCGACGACCCGCTCGCTCTCCCGGAGGAAGCCGATCACCCGCGCCCGGTTCGCCACATGGGCGCCGTATCCGGCGGCGGTGCGCACCAGGGTCGCAACATAGCGGGCGTCGTCCATTTGCGCGTCGTAGTACTGCAACGCCCCGACCAGGGCGTCCTTCCTCAGCGCCGGGGCGACCTGCAGCGCGCGGCGGCGGGAGAGATGCCGGTGGACGGGCAGGCCGCGGCCATGCCCCGAAGACACCGACATCGCGTCGTAGACCGCCACGCCGGAACCGGCGTAGGGCCGCTCCCAGCCCTTGTGCTGCAACGGATAGAGGAACGGCACGGGCTTCACCAGATGCGGGGCCAGCCGTCCCAGGAGCAGCCCGCGCTCCTTGAGCGCTTCCCGGACGAGCGCGAAGTCGAGCATCTCCAGATACCGCAGCCCGCCGTGGATCAGCTTGCTCGACCTGCTCGATGTGCCCGAAGCCCAGTCACGCGCCTCGACGAGGCCGGTCGACAGGCCCCTTGTCGCCGCGTCCAGCGCCGTACCGGCGCCGACCACGCCCGCCCCGACGACCAGCACGTCCAGTTCGCGCTCGGCCATCGCGGCAAGCGCCTCGGCGCGCTCCGCAGGTCCCAGTGTCGCTGTCCTCACTGCTGCCTCCCGGGTGGATCGGGGTGGTCCGACACGCGGCGCGACCCGACCGATCGGCCGGGCGCCCCGTGCCCACCTCTCGATTCTGTCCGCCGCCCACGACTTCGGCCACCGCCTGTGGACAACACCAGGACGACTGGAGCCACACAATGCGACATATAGGTCATATTTACGCCTAGTCTGACATTGCGCTGTCCCCAGCGGTTGCGCTTTCTGCTCTCATGGTCTTGGACCGACCGGCAAACGGAGGGTGGCGCCCTCCATCTGCCGGTCGGTCCAAGGGAAGGACGGCCCATCCACATGCCCGCAGACCTCGCAGTCATCGGACTCGGCCACCTCGGCCTGCCCCTCGCCCAAGCCGCCGTCGCCGCCGGTGTTCAGACCGTCGGCTACGACGCCGACCCACGCACCTACGCGGAACTCTCCGCGGGCCGCACCCCCGTCGAGGGATCGCTCACCGCCTCGGACGTACGCCGGATGCTCTCGGGGGGTTTCCGGCCCACCACCGACCCGGCCGAACTGGGACGGGTCCGTACCGCGGTGATCTGCGCGCCCACCCCGCTCGGCGCCGACCGCACTCTCGACCTCACCGCCGTCGGCGACGCTGCCCGCGCGCTCGCCGCCCGGCTGCGCCCGCACACCACCGTCCTGCTGGAATCGGCCGTGCAGCCCGGCACCACCGAGAGCTATGTACTGCCCCTCCTCGAAGAGGGCTCGGGGCTGCGCGCCGGACGCGACTTCCACCTCGCCCACTCCCCCAGCCGCCTCGACCCCGGCAACAGGACCCACGTCTACGCCAACACCCCCAAGGTCATCGGCGGCCTCACCCCCGCCTGCACCGAATCCGCCGCCGCCTTCTACGGCCGGCTCACCGACAAGGTCGTCCGGGCCCGCGGGCCGCGCGAGGCCGAGATGACGAAGGTCCTGGAGACCAACTTCCGGCACGTCAACATCGCTCTGGTCAACGAGATGGCGGTGCTCTGCCACGACCTCGGCGTCGACCTCTGGGACGTCATCAGGTGCGCCGAGACCAAGCCCTTCGGCTTCCAGCCGTTCCGCCCGGGCCCCGGCGTCGGCGGCCACGGCGTCCCCGTCGACCCGGGCTACCTCCCGTACAACAGCCGCACCCCCGGCCACCCCTTGCGGATCGTCTCGCTCGCCCAGGAGATCAACGACCGGATGCCGCAGTACGTGATCCAGCGCTGCGCCACCCTTCTGAACGAGCACGGCAAGTCCGTACGCGGTGCCCGGGTGCTGCTCCTCGGCGTCACCTACAAGCCGGACCTCGCCGACCAGGAGGCCTCCCCCGCCCGGGAGATCGCGACCCGCCTGATGGACATGGGCGCCCAGATCGGATACCACGACCCGCATGTCCTGGACTGGCGGGTACGTGAACTCCCGGTCCCGCGCGCCGACTCGCTGTACGAGGCGGCATCGAGCGCCGACCTCACCGTGCTGCTCCAGCACCACCGTACGTACGATCTCCAGGGCCTCGCAGTGAAGGCCCAACTCCTCCTGGACACCCGGGGTACGACCCCGGCCGGGGCCGCACATCGGTTGTGAGAAAGAGTTTCCCAAGGATCTCGGCGACGGGTTCCCCAAGGATTCAGGCGGGCGATGTCATAGGCGACTGCTAGCCTGCGGCGTCACTTCTCGCACAATCGTGCGCTTCCGTCCCAGGGGGATTCCACCATGAGCCAGCCCGTGCCACCGGCGAACCAGCCGAACGACGCCCAGCCCGTCGGCGGCAACCCGTACGCGGGCCAGCAGCCCGGCGCCCCGACCGGCAACCCGTACGCGGACCAGCAGCCCGGCCAGCCCGGCGCCCCGACGGGCAACCCCTTCGCGGGCCAGCAGCCCGGGCCGTACGGCCAGCCCGGTCAGCCCGGCGTCCCGTTCGCCGGCGCGCCGTTCGCCCCGCCGGCCCCCGCCCGCAACAACCTGGGCCTCGGCCTGCTGACCGCAGTCGTCACGGCCGTCGTCGCGGCCTTCCTGTACGGGGCCATCGCCGGCGCGATCGAGCGCGAGGTCGGCTACATCGCCATCGGCGTCGGCTTCCTGGTCGGCTTCGCGGCGAGCAAGGTCGGTGGACAGAATCCGGTGCTGCCCGTCGTCAGCGCCGTTCTGTCGGTGGGCGCTGTCTACCTCGGCCAGCTCGTGGGCATCGCGATCATCCTGGCCGACCTGGTCCACCAGTCCGCGTCCAGCCTCTTCATCGACCACTTCGACGTACTGACGAAGGCATGGAGCGAGGGATCCGACTTCAAGACGTACCTTTTCCTGCTGGTCGGTGCCGCGGCCGCGTTCGGTGGCGCCAAGAAGGCCGCGTAGCCCCTGCCGGGACACGGGCGAGGCCCGGACCGCATGGGGGGGGGGGGGCGCCCCCCCCCAACGAAAAGGAAACCAAACAAAAAGAAAAAACCACAACCGACAAAAGTATT
>NZ_JBEOVN010000160.1:0-17656 GCF_040295565.1 Streptomyces sp. NPDC002785
GCCCGGGACGGGCACCGGCCGGCGACTGCGAGTCATATGGAGCAGATGGTGATCATCTCTTTCGTACGACGACGAAGTCCGCGAGCGCTGTGAGCTGCGCCCGCACGGATTGCGGCATCTCGACCCGGTGCAGTGCCTCGATGGCGACCGCATGCTGTCGACGGGCCTCCTGGGCGGTCCATTCGCGGCCGCCCGCCTCCTCGATGAGCGCCGCACGGGCGGCGAACTCCTCTTCGGAGAAGCTGTCGAAATCACTGCTCTTGGCGTCGGCGGCGAGCAGTTCGCCGAGGCGCTCCGAGGCCGGTCCGCCCGCTGCGAGCGCGGCGACGACCGGCAGGGACTTCTTGCGCTGGCGCAGATCGCTCCAGGTCTGCTTGCCGGTGGACTCGGGGTCGCCCCAGATGCCGAGCAGATCGTCGACGGCCTGGAAGGCGAGGCCGAGGTGGTAGCCGTACGCCTCCAGGGTGTCGGCGGTCCGGTCGTCGGCGCCGCCGAGGACCGCGCCGATGGAGCAGGCGCAGGCGAGCAGGGCGCCGGTCTTGTTGCCCTCCATCTCCAGGCACTCCTCGACGGTGACCCGCTCGCGGTGCTCGTAGGAGATGTCCTGGGCCTGCCCGTCGATGAGCTTGCGGGTGGCGACGGTCAGTCGGCGGGCCGCGCGGCCCGCCTCGACGGTGCCGAGCTCCAGCAGGATCTCGTTGGCGAGCGCGAAGAGCGCGTCGCCGACCAGGATCGCCTGGGCGGGGCCGTGCACCTTCCAGACGGTGTCCCGGTGGCGGCGCTGTTCGTCGCCGTCCATCAGGTCGTCGTGCAGCAGCGAGAAGTTGTGCACGAGTTCGACGGCCACTGCGCCGGGGATGCCGGCCTCGGCGGCGGCACCGGCCACTTCTGCGGACAGCAGGGCGAGCGCCGGGCGCACAGCCTTGCCGCCATCGCCGACTGAGGGCCGTCCCTGGGCGTCGATCCAGCCGAAGTGGTAGGCGGCGACGGTGTCCATGGGCGGTGCGAGCCGGTCAACGGCGGCCCGGAGCACCGGCGTGGAAAGGGCCCGTCCGCGCTCCAGAAGCGCGGTGACGTCCGTGGTGTCGGCCACGGTGTCGAAAGCCGGATTCGCCGGGGTCACTGACTCTCCTCTTGTTCCGGTGGTACTGCTCATGCCGCCTCCTGCAGCGGATGTTCATGGATGCGGCCGAGCGCCCGGAGCGCGGCGTCCGCTGCGCTGAACCCGCTGCGGACGGCACCCTCCATCGTCGCGGGCCAGCCGGTGGCCGTCCAGGCTCCGGCCAGGCTGAGGCCGGGGGTACGGGTGCGGGCTCCGGGCCGCAGTCGGCCGACGCCGGGGGCGGGGGCGAAGGTCGCCGTTCGCTCCCGGGTGACGAAGAAATCCCTGATCCCGGCCCCGCGGGCGGCCGGAAGGAGCCGCTCCAGCTCGGGCAGGTAGCGCTTTCGCAGCTCGGCGACGGGGAGGTCGATCTCCTCGTCGGCGGCGGACTGGGACACCGCCAGATACTGCCCGGGCCCAGTGAGGCCCGAGGCGTCCGTGCGGTCGAAGACCCACTGGACCGGGGAGCCGAGCGCGGCGAAGAACGGGCGGCGCAGCACCTTGCGGTCGTAGACGACGTGCACATTGAGGATCGGCGATGTGCCGATGTCGAGCAGCTGCTCCGGCTCGTCGAGTGCGCCTTCGGGCAGCAGGTCGTGGGTCTCGCGCTGGGGGACGGCAAGGACGACGGTGTCCGCCTCGATGCGTTCGCCGCCGGTGTCGACGAGCCAGCCGCCGCGCTCCGTACGGGTGATGGAGCCTGCCTTCGTACGCAGCTCGGTGCGTACCCCGGCGGAGTCGAGGGCCTTGCGGGCCAGTGTGTCGTGCACCTCGCCCAGTGGCACGCTCGCCCAGCCGATGTCGGCGGCGCCCGGTTCGGAGAGGAGTCCGGTCTTGAAGACCTTCGCGGCGAGGGCCAGCGAGGAGTTCGGCGCGGTGGCGTTGAGTGTGGCGACGCCGACCAGGTCCCAGAGGGCCTCGATGGTGCGCGGCGACTGCCCGTGACGGGCGAGCCAGCTGCCGAAGTCAATGGCGTCGAGCGCCGGGTCGTCCGGGTCCAGGCGACCCAGCGCCAGTGCGGCTCGTCCGACGCTCGCCCGCTCGGTGAGCGAGAGATGCGGATAGCCGGCGAGTCCGGTGGCGAGGTGGAACGGCACCGGCAGTGCATTGCGGCGCAGCCGTCCCAACCGGGGGCCGGAGGGGCGCCCGACGTCGAGAACGGGCACGTCCAAACGGTTTTGCAGTGGTGCCAGCCGCGTCCCGTCGACGCGGTCGAGGAACCAACGATAGGCGGTGCAGCAGCGCAGATAGACATGGTGTCCGTTGTCGACCGTCAGTTCGCCACGCCGGAAGGAAAAGGCGAGTCCGCCGAGCCTGGGCCGCCCTTCCAGCAGGGTCACGTCAAGCCCGGCGTCGGCGAGACGCAGGGCCGCGGTGATTCCGGCGAGTCCGCCGCCGATCACGACCGCGCGGGAGGAACACGGGGCGTCGTCTGTCATGCGTCCTCCTTTCGCCAGGTCACTTCAGTCAAGGACGCGTCAGTACACCAGAGGGTTGACCGCTGGTCGAAGCGACTCTCCGAGATGCACATGTTGCGCGAGATGTCCGTACGGCGCATCAGACACGCCCCCTGGCCGTGCGGCGGGAGATGTATCGCGCATCGAGGCCCGACAGTCCACGTACCGCGACATACGCCTTCTCGTGGCCGGGCAGCGAGACCCGGCCGCGCAGCACCGCCTCGGGGTCGCGCTCGATCCGGTCGAGCAGCCGCCGGTAGATGCCCGCCATGGCCGCGACACAGGCGCCACTGCGCCGGTCCAGCATCGGCAGCAGCCGGTATCCCTCGGCGAACAGGGCGCGGGCGCGCCGTACCTCGAAGTGGACCAGGCCTGCGAAGTCGGCGCCAGGCGGCGGGGTGGCCCGGTGGAAGCCGGTCGAGCAGCCGAACTTGGCGAGGTCGTCGGCGGGTAGATACGTACGCCCGTTGCCCGCGTCCTCGCGTACGTCGCGCAGGATGTTGGTCAGCTGGAGCGCGAGGCCGAGCGTGTCGGCGTACTCCGCGGCCCGGTCGACGCCGGGAGCGCCGGGTTCCGTGCCGAAGACGCCCAGGCTGAGGCGGCCGATGGCGCCCGCGACACAGCGGCAGTAGACCTTGAGATCGTCCCAGGTCTCGTACGTCGCACCGCGCACATCCATCAGCACGCCGTCGATGAGTTCGTCGAGCCCGCCGAGCGGGAGCGGGAATCTGCGTGCGGCGTCGGCGAGCGCGACGGCCACCGGGTCGGTGTCGTCCTCATCGATCCCGCCGTTGCGGATCCGGTCCAGCAGCGTGCGGGTGCTCTCCAGGCGGGTCCGCTTGGTCTCCGGCTCCAGCTCACCGTCACCGATGTCGTCGACACGACGGGAGAAGGCGTACAGCGCCGACATGGCAAGTCGCTTCTCGGTCGGCAGCAGCCTGATGCCGTACGCGAAGTTACGCGCCTGCTGTCCGGTGACCGCCTCGCAGTAACTGTATGCAGCCTGTACCGGTGCCGACATATACGTCGTCTGTCCCTCCACGGTCCGGCTCACCCCTCTCTACGCGCTCTTCGCAAGACAACTCCCACTTCGCGCAGCAGGCTGGGCTTGGTGGGCTTGGGCGGTCCGGGCAGTACGTCGAACCCGGCAGCCTCGATCGCGGTGAGGGCGGCGCGCCCCCCTCCCACGAATCCGGCGAGAAGCAGCTTGAGCCTGCCGTGGACGCTACCCACCAGGGGGGTTCCTTCATTCAGCAGTTCCCTGGCGCGTTCTGCTTCGTACGCAACCAGGGAACGCACCGATGCGCCCCCCGACGGGGCGGCCAGATCGGTTTCGCGGACATGGAAGCGGGCCATGTCGTCCGCGGGCAGATAGATCCGGTCGCGGCCGAGGTCTTCGGTGACGTCCTGGAGGTGCTCGACGATCTGCAGGGCCGTACAGACGGCGTCGGAGCGGCGGATGCGTTCGGGGCCGGCGGTTCCGGTGATCTGCAGGACAAGTCGGCCCACGGGGTTGGCGGAGAGCTCGCAGTAGGAGACGAGGTCCTCGTACGTCCCGTAGCGGCGGATCTTCTGGTCCTGCCGGTTCGCCTCGATGAGGCCGAGGAAGGGATCGGGGGTGAGCTCGCAGCGCCGCACAGTGGGGCGCAGGGCACGCAGCAGAGAGTGCCTCGGGCCGTCGCCCGCGGTGTCGAAAACCCGGTGCAGATCCGCCTCGAATGCATCGAGCATGGCGAGCCGGTCCTCGGTCTGCGCCGGATCGAGCCCGAGATGGCGGGCATCCGCGCCGCCGGGGGCGAGATCGCCGTCGCCGATGTCGTCGACGAGACGGGCGTAGCCGTAGACGGCCATCAGGTCGTCGCGCCAGGCGCGCGGGAGAAAGAAGGGGGCTACGGGGAAGTTCTCGTCCACGGCCTTGTCGAGGGTGCTGGGCACGGCGGCATCGGGGTGCGCCTGGCGGGTACGGGTCACCACCGACCGCCCGGCGCTGGGACGGCGTGAGCACCTCGGAGCTGGAGACCTTCCGTCATAGCCGTCACATCTCCCGTTCTACACCGCTGACCCAAAACATCCCATTCCGGACACGCCGCCCGCTCTGCCGAGTGCGGAGCACGCCTGCAGGCCGTATGGCCAGGCAGTATCGCCCCACTTGCAACGAATCAGCACCGCTACAGCTTACGTTGTACAACCCTCATCGATACCTCGGGGTGTAACGCGCAGAAGAACAGCGCGCCCCGCCCTGCCAACCTTCCCCGTGCGCAAGGAAATTGACGTCATCCGACGGGAGGAGATCGTGTGCGGGGCGTACCGCCGGGGGTGGTGGACCCCGTGAGAAGTCCACGATCCGGACACCAGGCGGCCTCCGCCGGAGAGTTCCGGCGGAGGCCATCTCGGGTTCACGGGGCCCGGAATCGACTATTTCCCGGTCTCGCGCTCATACGCCTTGAGGACCTCGTCCGTCGGACCGTCCATCAGCAGTTCGCCCTTTTCCAGCCACAGCACCCGGTCGCAGGTGTCCCTGATGGACTTGTTGCTGTGGCTGACCAGGAAGACGGTACCCGCTTCCTTGCGGAGCTCCCTGATGCGCTTCTCCGAGCGGATCTGGAACTTGCGGTCACCGGTCGCCAGCGCCTCGTCGATCATGAGGACGTCGTGGTTCTTCGCGGCGGCGATGGAGAAACGCAGCCGGGCGGCCATACCGGAGGAGTACGTCCGCATCGGCAGCGTGATGAAGTCGCCCTTCTCGTTGATGCCGGAGAAGTCGACGATGCCCTGGTAGCGCTCGCGGATCTCCTCGCGCGACATACCCATCGCGAGACCGCCGAGCACCACGTTGCGCTCGCCGGTCAGATCGCTCATCAGTGCCGCGTTCACCCCGAGCAGCGACGGCTGGCCGTCCGTGTACACCTTGCCGTGCTCGGTCGGAAGCAGACCGGCGATGGCCCGCAGCAGGGTCGACTTGCCGGAGCCGTTGGTCCCGATGAGGCCGATGGCCTCGCCGCGATAGGCGGTGAAGGAGACACCGCGTACCGCGTGCACCTTCCGCACGCCGCGCGACTCGCCCTTGCCGCGGCGCAGTATCCGGCTCAGCGCCGCGGTGGCGCTTCCCTTGCCTCCGCCGGCGCCATTGACCCGGTACACGATGTGCACGTCGTCGGCGATGACGGTGGGGACGCGTCCCGAAGTGTTGTCGTCAGCCACGGCCGTACCGTTCCTCTGCCTTCCAGAAGTACACAAAGCCCACGACCCCGACGAGGACCGCCCAGGCGAGCGCCACGCCCCAGACGTGCGCCGGCAGGTTCCCCGAGCCGTAGCCGTCGATCAGCGCGAAGCGGATCAGGTCCATGTAGATGGCGGCCGGGTTGTACTGGAGCACGTCGGCGATCCAGTCCGGCTTGTCCTTCAGCATCACCGGGATGGAGAACATGACGCCCGACGCGTACATCCAGGTCCGCATGACGAACGGCATCAGCTGGGCGAGGTCGGGGGTCTTGCTGCCGAGCCTGGCCATGATCAGCGCCAGGCCGGTGTTGAAGAAGAACTGCATCACCAGCGCCGGGATGATCAGCAGCCAGGAGGGACCCGGATAGCTGCCGAAGGCGATGGCCACGACCGCGAGCACGATCATCGAGAACAACAGCTGCTGGAGCTGCTGCAGCGAGAACGAGATGGGCAGCGAGGCGCGCGGGAAGTGCAGCGCCCGGACCAGTCCCAGGTTGCCGGAGATGGCCCGCACACCCGCCATCACCGAACTCTGGGTGAAGGTGAAGACAAAGACGCCGGTCACCAGGAACGGAATGAAGACCTCCTGGGTCATTCCCTTCCTGGTACCCAGGATCAGCCCGAAGATCAGGTAGTAGACCAGGGCGTTGAGCAGCGGTGTGGCCACCTGCCACAGCTGGCCGAGCTTCGCCTGGCTGTACTGGGCGGTCAGCTTCGCTCGGGAGAACGCCATGATGAAGTGGCGGCGGCCCCAGAGCTGCCGGATGTACTCGAAGAGCCCTGGCCGGGCGCCGCTCACCGTCAGGCCGTATTTGGCGGCCATCTCGGCCGAGCTCAGGCCGTCGTCGGCGGATGGTGGGGTGCTCAGTGCGACCGCACCATCATGGGTTGTGTCACTCACCAGATGAAACTCTCGTATTCAAGATGCGCAGCCAGTCGCGGGCGCGGCTCGGAGCGGACAGGTCCCGTAGAGAAAACGTACGTCTCATGCTCTCAGAGGAGAGCCTCTCAGATCACGGGAGGTCGGCCGAGTCTGGTCAGCCGCCATACCGTGCGCCACCTCATCGGGCGGCGGGTTCCGCACGGCGTGGACCAGCCTTCCCGGAAGCCGCCGAACCACGCCTTGAGGGCCGGACCGGAGGGCTTGCGCAGCAGGGTCAGCAGCAGCCACACACCGAGGTAGACGGGGACCAGCGGCGCCGGCAGATTGCGCCGGGCCAGCCAGACCCGGTTGCGGGCCACCATACGGTGGTACACCGCGTGCCGCGAAGGGGCGGTCGTCGGGTGGTTGAGAACCATGTCCGCGCGGTAGTCGATCAACCAGCCTGCGTCCAGTGCACGCCAGGCGAGATCGGTCTCCTCGTGCGCGTAGAAGAACTCGCCGGGCAGCGGTCCGACCTCGGCGATGACCTTGCTGCGTACGGCGTTGGCGCCGCCGAGGAAGGTCGTCACACGCGAGGAGCGCATCGGGTCGGAGGCCCGCAGCCGGGGCACGTGGCGACGCTGGGTGACACCGGTGTCGGGGTCGGCGATACGGAAGCTGATGATGCCCAGCTCGGGGTCGGCCTCGAACGCCTGCCGGCACAGCTCGGCGGTGTCGGTGAGCGGCAGCAGTCCGTCGTCGTCGAGGAAGAGCAGCGCGTCCACATCGGCGCCCGACGGGCCGAAGGCCTCGATCCCGACATTGCGGCCGCCCGGGATGCCGAGGTTCTCGGGCAGCTCGACGGTGCGTACACCCGCAGGGACGTCCGGTACGGGGGCGCCGTTGCCGACGACCACCACTTCGATTCGGTCGCCGTCCTGTTCGGCGACCGAATCGAGGAGGGCGCGCAGCTCTTCAGGGCGGTTGCCCATCGTGATGATGACCGCGCCGAGCTTCATGGGGGTGCTCACTTCAGCCTGCTCGACGCCAGGACCGACACCAGGTGCAGCAGCGTCTGCACGAGGGCGATACCGGCCAGGACGGCGACGCCGAGCCGGGAGAAGAACAGGTCGCCCCTGACCGCGTCCAGGACCGCCAGGACCAGGATCAGCAGAGATGCCTCGATCCCGAGCACCAGGCGGTGGAACTTCAGCGCCGCGGCGGCCCTGCGAGCCAGGGCCAGACCGGACGAGCGCGGCTCCGACGCCGCCTCCTTGACGGGCGGCAGTCCGCCCTGGTGACGGGCGACGCCGACGAGGTCGGTCTCGGCCTTGATCAGGACAGCGCCGAGGGCGGCGAGGGTGCCGAGGAAGGCCCACAGCCAGTCGATCCGCCCAGAGCCCCACAGATCGGCCGCGCGCAGGCCGAAGCCGACCAGCACCGCGGCGTCGCAGAGGTAGGCACCGACGCGGTCCAGGTAGACGCCGCCGAGCGAGAACTGCTTCCTCCAGCGGGCGATCTCGCCGTCGATGCAGTCGAGCAGCAGATACAGCTGGACCATCACCACCCCGAGGACGGCGCCCACGATCCCGGGCACCAGCAGGGCCGGGGCAGCAAGGACGCCGCAGACCGTCATCAGGTAGGTGAGTTGGTTCGGCGTGATCTTCGTGTTCACCAGGTACGGGTCTATGTGCAGCGAGATCTCCCGCATGTACATGCGCCCGGCCCAGTGCTCACCGCTGCGCCGGTCCTTCACTCCGTCCGGGTGAACGACCGGGCGGAGTTCAGCTACTGATGGTCTTGGCATAGTCGGCGTACGCGTCCCTGATCTGATCGGTGGACAGGTTGAGGTGTTCCAGGATCGTGAAACGTCCCGGGCGGGTCTGCGGGGCGTAGTCGACGGCCTGGACGAACTCGTCGGCGGTGAAACCGATGTCTTCGGGCAGGACGGGCAGACCGTGGCGGCGCAGGGTGGCCACCATGAGCAGCGACTCCTCCCGCGCACCGCGCAGATACATGGCGAAGCAGGCACCGAGGCCGACCTGCTCGCCATGGCTCGCCGCACGCTTGGGGTACAGCAGATCGAAGGCGTGGTTGATCTCGTGGCAGGCACCCGAGGCCGGCCGGGAGTCCCCGGCGACCGACATCGAGATACCGGTCAGCACGAGGCCCTCGGCCAGCACCTTGAGGAAGTCGTCGTCGCCGATCCCGCCGGGGTGGCGCAGCACCGCCTCGCCGGCCTGCCGGGCCATGGCCGCGGCGAGTCCGTCGATCTCCTCGCCCTTGACCTCGTGGGCGAGTTCCCAGTCGGCCACGCAGGAGATGTTGGAGACCGCGTCGCCGATGCCGGAGCGCACGAAGCGGGCCGGTGCCTCGCGGACGACGTCGAGGTCGATGACGACAGCGATCGGGGTGGGCACCCCGTAGGAGCCCCGGCCGTTGTCGTTGTCCAGTGTCGCGACAGGCGAGCAGAGACCGTCGTGGGCGAGGTTCGTCGCCACCGCGACCAGGGGCAGGCCGACACGCGCCGCGGCGTACTTCGCCACGTCGACGATCTTGCCGCCGCCGAGGCCGACCACGGCGTCGTACCGGTTGCCCTTGATGTCGTCGGCGAGCTTGACGGCCGAGTCCAGGGTGCCGTCGGCGACCGGGTACCAGTGGGCGCCGGGCAGCGCGGGGGCCAGCCGCTCGCGCAGGGCGCGCCCCGAACCGTCGCTGATCGCGACGGCGAGCTTGCCGGAGGCGGAGATCCGCTGGTCTGCGAGGAGGCCGGCCAGATCGTCCAGGGCGCCGCGGCGGATGTCGACGACGACCGGGGACGGGATGAGCCGGGTCAGTACTGGCACGCGATCTCACGGCCCTTCGCGAGGTCGTCGTGGTTGTCGATCTCGACCCACGTCACTTCGCCTATGGGGGCCACGTCGATGGTGAAGCCGCGGTTCACGAGCTCCTGGTAGCCGTCCTCGTAGTAGAGGTCGGGGTCGCGTTCGAACGTCGCCTTCAGGGCGTCGGCGAGCTCCGCGGCGGCCTCCGGCTCGATGAGGGTGACGCCGATGTACTCACCGGTCGCGGTGGCCGGGTCCATCAGCTTGGTGATGCGTCGCACCCCCTTGTCGCCCTCGGTGATGACCTTCATCTCCTCGTCGGCGAGGTGCTTCACCGTGTCGAGGGCGAGGATGATCTTCTGACCGTTGCCCCGGGCGGCGAGCAGGGTCTTCTCGACGGAGACCGGGTGGACCGTGTCGCCGTTGGCCAGGATGACGCCGCGCGTCAGGACGTCACGGGCGCACCACAGGGAGTAGGCGTTGTTCCACTCCTCGGCCTTGTCGTTGTCGATCAGGGTGAGCGTCACGCCGTACTTCGCCTCGAGCTCGGCCTTGCGGTCGTACACGGCTTGCTTGCGGTAGCCGACGACGACGGCGACCTCGGTGAGGCCGATCTCCGCGAAGTTGGCCAGCGTCAGGTCCAGGACCGTCTTCTCGCCGTCGACAGGCACGAGGGCCTTCGGGAGCGTGTCGGTGTAGGGACGCAGACGCCGTCCTGCACCGGCTGCCAGTACGAGGCCGATCATGCGGGTTCTCCTTCGTCGTGTACGGCGGGTGCTCCGGAGGACACCCAGAAGCGGATGGACTCCACGAGCACCACCAGTGCCACAGCCACCGCGAGAGCGGTGAGTGCCACGGTGAACGCTGAATGCTGAGTGAGTACGGCGGCGAGTACGGCCACCACCAGGGTGCGGCCCTCGTGCCCACCGATCGTGCGTACCAGCCACTGGGGCGGCGCGCCGGTGCCGCCGCGAATGCGGTACACCGTGTCGTAGTGATGGTAGGCGACGGCCGAGACCAGCCCGAAGGCTGCGGGAAGGGCTCCGGGGACATCGCTGCGGGCGGCGAGAACGAGGATGGTGCAGTACTCCGCCGCCCTGAATATCGGGGGTACGAGCCAGTCGAGGGCACCCTTGAGGGGGCGGGCGACGGCCACGCCCGAGCAGATCGCGTAGAAGACCGCGGCGAAGATCATCTGCTTGCTGCCGAACGGCTGCTGCAGAGCGGCGGCGATCAGCGCCCCCGCGCCGACGAACGCGATCACCGGTGCGCTCCAGGAGCCCCCGATCCGGGGACCCCGTGCCGCCACGAGCTGGGCAAGGGGACCGGAGTCGGCCAGGTCGGCGAGAGCCCGGCCGGCACGGTCGGTGCGCTCCGCCTTGCGGGTCAGCGAACGCAGCAGGCGGCCCGCGGTGGTGTAGCAGGCCGCAAAGGCGCAGCCGATGAGCAGGGCGTAGAAGACGATCCGGGGCGTGGTCACCGCGGTCAGCACCGCGATCATCGCCCAACGCTCGCCGATCGGCAGCACTATCATCCGGCGCAGCCAGACCGTCCAGCCGACGCTGTCGAGCCTGTCGGAAAGGGCTGCCGTGGGGCTCGAATTGGCCACCGCGTCATGGTTCGCCTCGTTGAACGAGAAGTCGATGACATGGCGGCAGGCCTGGAGCACCATAGCGCCCAGGGCCAGGGCCCATACGTCGTCACCACCGCGGGCGGCGCCGAGCGCGAGTCCCGCGTAGTACGCGTACTCCTTGGCCCGGTCGAAGGTGGCGTCCAGCCAGGCACCCATCGTCGAGTACTGCAGCGAGTAACGGGCGAGCTGCCCGTCGGTGCAGTCCAGGACGAAGGAGAAGAGCAGCAGCAGTCCGGCGGCGATGTAGCCGCCGCGGGTGCCGGTCGCCGCGCTGCCCGCCGCGATCAGCGCGGTGAGCAGGGATGCGGTGGTGACCTGGTTCGGTGTGAACCCGCGGCGGGCGCACCAGCGGGCGATGTAGCGGGAGTACGGGCTGATGAAGAACGTGGTGAAGAAGCCGTCGTGGGCCTTCACGGCGCTGCGCAGTCGTACCGCTTCGTCGTCGACCGCGGCGACGGCGCTCTGCGCGGTGGTGCGCGCGGACTCATCGACCGGAACGGTCGCGACCAGCGAGCCGAGCTCGGGGCGCTGCACAGCGGTGCCTTCGGCGTCCATGGTGACGGCCAGACGGCCCGGCACGGTGCGGTCGGTGACCGTCGCCGTGGTCGCGCCCGGGCCGGTCGGGACGCCCGCGCCGATGGCCGTGGCGGTGGTGCTCAGGGCGCGGACGAGCGCGGGGCGTGCCTCCGGCTGCGCGGTGAGCGCACCGGGCACGGTGGCCGCGGGAAAGCGCGGGTCGGTCAGCCCCAGCCGGAGGGCATGAACATGGCCGACGAAACGGGGGTCGACCAGTGCGACGCGACGGTCGGTGGGGACTTCCGAAAGCAGCCGTGCGGCCTCGGTCACATCGGCGGCGATCTGTACGTCGAGGCCCAGTGACCGCAGATCGTCCACGAGCGACGATCCGGGTACCGGTGCACCGGTGAGGATGGCGGTCGACAGACGAACTCACTCCTTGGTGCTGACGGGGTCGGCGCGCGACAGTGCGGCCCAAAAGCGGGCCGGTGGCACGTCGGCAGAGGCTATCGGATGAACGGAAGCGGGAGTTCACGGCCCGTTTGTGCTCCGTTCGGGATGGACCGGCATCATGCTGCGCCGCCCGCGATCATCATCGTCGATCCCCGCCTCGGCTGACAAAACGCGATGGCACATACCTGGGCCGACCCGCATGAATGGCTGATCACAGGCGGAGCGGGATATATCGGTGCACATGTAATGCGATCCATGGTGGGTGCCGGTGAGCGGGTGGTCGTCCTCGACGAACTCTCGACCTGTGCCGTCGAGCGGCTCCCCGCCGACGTCCCGCTGGTCCGGGGCCCGGCCGCCGGCCCTACGCCGCCCGACCGGGTACCGACTCAGTACGCCGTGACCGGTGTGGCGCATCTCGCAGCGAAGAAGCGGCTCGGCGAGTCCGTCGAGAAGCCGCTGCTGCACCACCGGGAGAACACGGCCGGGCCGACCGCCCCCCGGAGGCCGTCGCTGCCGGTGTGTGGCGCTTCCTGCACCACCCCGAGGCACGCGGCAACCGAGCGGTCCGTGATTGCCCCACAGCCCCGACCTGCAGCCATTTCCGCAGGTCAGAGCATATGACAACGGTGTTCAGTATCGTGTTGCCCGATACCCCCCACCCGTAGTTGACTGACACTGCTCGGGCAGATCGCGTCCGAGTCCGCGAGATGACCGGGAGGCATCCCCATGGGGGCAGGGCACGACCACGGGCACACACACGGCGGGCCGCCGCCCACCGGCACGGCAGCTGCCGCGTACAAGGGACGGCTACGGATCGCGCTGTACATCACACTCACCGTGATGATCGTGGAGATCGTCGGCGGACTGCTCTCCGATTCGCTCGCCCTGATCGCCGACGCGGCCCACATGGCGACCGACGCCCTGGGTCTGGGCATGGCGCTGCTGGCGATCCACTTCGCCAACCGGCCGGCCGGGCTCAACCGCACCTTCGGCTTCGCCCGCGCCGAGATCCTCGCCGCCCTGGCCAACTGTCTGCTACTGCTCGGCGTGGGCGGCTTTCTGCTCTTCGAGGCGATCCAGCGCTTCATCACCCCGGCCGAGACCAGGGGCGGACTGACGATCATCTTCGCCCTGGTCGGCCTGGTCGCCAACATGGTCTCCCTGTCGCTGCTGCTCCGCGGACAGAAGGACAGCCTCAATGTGCGCGGCGCCTATCTGGAGGTGCTCGCGGACGCGCTCGGCTCGTTCGCCGTGCTGATCTCGGCGGGAATCATCCTGGCCACGGGCTGGCAGGCCGCCGACCCGATCGCCTCGCTGGTGATCGGCCTGATGATCGTCCCCCGTACGGTGAAGCTGCTCAGGGAGACGCTCAATGTGCTGTTGGAGGCGGCGCCCAAGGGCGTCGACATGGGTGAGGTACGGGCCCACATCACCGCCCTGCCCGGAGTGCTGGACGTCCATGACCTGCACGCCTGGACGATCACGTCGGGGATGCCGGTGCTCTCCGCCCATGTGGTGGTACGCCAGGACATGCTCGACTCGATCGGCCACGAGAAGCTCCTCCATGAACTGCAGGGCTGCCTCGGTGTCCACTTCGACGTGGAGCACTGCACATTCCAGCTGGAACCCAGCGGCCATGCCGAGCACGAGGCCAGGCTCTGCCACTGAACTGCCGTTCAGCGGGGCCGTGTAGTGTACCCGGCACGGTGTACGGGCCTCCCCGTGTCAGAGAGGAGCTGAGGTTGATGACCGTCACGACGGCGCCTGCCCGGCGCAGCATCCGGTCCCTCTTCATCTCCCGGGTTCTCGGCTAGCCCCCCGACTCGCACCGGGTCGACACGTTGGCCGGAGCCCTCGCACACAAGGGTTCCCACGTTGACCGACAACGATCACGCCGTCCGTACCGAGGCGTTCTTCTCCCTGCACCACAACCTGCCCCGGCAGAGCCCGGGTTCCGATGCCACCACCCGGCGGATGCTGGCGCTCGCGGGCCCGTTGCCGCACCGTCCGCGCGTCCTGGATCTGGGCTGCGGGCCCGGCCGCGCCGCACTGCTGCTGGCCGCCGAGGCGGGCGCTGAGGTGACCGCCGTCGATCTCCACGAGCCGTTCCTCGACGAACTGCGCGAGGCGGCCGAGGCCCGCGGGCTCGGCGACCGCATCCGTACGGTCCGGGCCGACATGGCCGAGCTCCCCGGTGCCGACTTCCAGGACGGGTCGTTCGACCTCGTCTGGGCAGAGGGGTCCGCGTACATCATCGGTTTCGACACAGCACTGCGTGACTGGAAGCGGCTGCTCGCCACGGGCGGCTCCCTCGTCGTCAGCGAGTGCGTTTGGACGACGGACGCGCCGACGGCCGAGGCCCGCGCCTTCTGGGAGCGGGAGGCCTCGCTGCGCCCCGTGGCGGCGAACACCGCGGCAGCCGTGGCGGCCGGCTACCACGTCCTCGGAGTGCGGGTGCAGCCCGACAGCGACTGGGACGAGTACTACGTCCCGCTCGCCGAGCGCGTCGAGGCCGCCGACCTGTCGGCTCCCGGTATGGAGTGGGCGCTCGCGGCGACCCGCGAGGAGCTGGCCATGCGGCGCGAGCACGGTACGGAGTACGGCTACGCCTGCTATGTGCTGCGCCCCGCGGACCCGCGCTGGACGACCCGGCCGGAGACGGCGGCGGACGGGGCCGCGGTGCACGCCGTCAACACCGCCGCGTTCCCGACGCCGGACGAGGCCCGTCTCGTCGACGAGCTGCGCGCCGATCCGGCGGCCTGGCTGCCCGGCCTCGGGCACGTCGCGCTGGACGGCCCGGACGGCGACATCGCGGCGTACGCGCTGCTGACCCGGTGCCGGGTCGGGGACGCGCCCGCTCTGGCGCTGGCCCCGGTGGCGACGGCCCCGGACCGTCAGCGGCAGGGTGCCGGTCAGGCCGTGGTGCGGGCGGCGCTCGACGCGGCCCGGCTGCGGGGCGAGTCCCTCGTCCTGGTGCTCGGTCATCCCGAGTACTACCCGAGGTTCGGCTTCGTACCGGCCTCCCGGTACGGAATCCGGCCGGGCTTCGACGTGCCGGACGAGGCGATGATGGCACTGGCGCTCGACCACTCCGTGCCCGTGCCGCGGGGCACGATCCGGTACCCGGCGGCTTTCGGCGTCTGACGTGCCGTCCGGCCCCCGCCGTGCCCCGTGGCGCCGTGGGGGCCGGACATGCCAGGACCCGAAGTGTGGGCAAGCGGCTTTTGTACGGCAGACTTGAGCAGACTCGACGGGACCGGCGCACGAGGCCGGGACCATAGCGAAGGATGGGTATGCCGACCACACCAGCCACCGCGGCGAACAGCTCGTCGAACGGCACAGCAGAAGCGATCATGCTCGAACTGGTCGATGAGAACGGCACCACCATCGGTACGGCGGAGAAGCTCGCCGCCCATCAGCCGCCCGGTCAACTGCACCGGGCCTTCTCCGTATTCCTCTTCGACGAGCAGGGCAGGCTGCTGCTGCAGCGCCGCGCGCTCGGCAAGTACCACTCCCCCGGCGTCTGGTCGAACACCTGCTGCGGGCACCCCTACCCGGGTGAGGCGCCCTTCGCCGCCGCCGCCCGGCGTACGCACGAGGAGCTGGGGGTCTCGCCCTCCCTGCTGGCCGAGGCAGGCACGGTCCGCTACAACCACCCCGACCCGGCCTCCGGTCTGGTGGAGCAGGAGTTCAACCATCTCTTCGTGGGAATGGCACAGGACCGGCTGCACCCGGACCCGGAGGAAGTCGGCGAGACCGCGTTCGTGACGGCCGACGAGCTGGCCGAGAGGCATGCCAGGGCGCCGTTCTCGGCCTGGTTCATGACGGTGCTGGATGCCGCACGGCCGGCGATCAGGGAGCTGACCGGACCGTCCGCCGGCTGGTAGCGGGCCGACGGCACCGGGTGCCGCAGCAGGCAGGGGTGGTCAGGGCCGCGTGCTCAGCGGCAGCGCCGCCCAGATGATCTTTCCGCCGCCTGCGGTGTGTTCCACATCGCAGGCGCCGCCCGCTTCCCGGGTGATCTCCCGGACCAGCAACAGGCCGCGGCCGCCGGTCTGCGCGTAGTCCGTCTCCAGGGCCGTCGGACGGTAGGGATGGTTGTCCTCGACGGAGACCCTGATCCATTCGGCGCCGACGGCCACCTCTACAGCGAGCTCCGGCGAGAGCAGCGCGGCATGCTTCACGGCATTGGTGACCAGCTCGGAGACGATGAGCAGCAGGCCCTCGGCAATGTCGTCGTCCATCGGCACGCCCTG
The DNA here is from genome assembly GCF_040295565.1 of Streptomyces sp. NPDC002785. Taxonomy (NCBI): domain Bacteria; kingdom Bacillati; phylum Actinomycetota; class Actinomycetes; order Kitasatosporales; family Streptomycetaceae; genus Streptomyces; species Streptomyces sp. NPDC002785. Next base: position 16,327 of record NZ_JBEOVN010000160.1, read on the forward strand.
GCGGTTCAGCAGGTCGCGTACGGCGTGCCTGGCCTGCGGTACGGAGACGTCCACGGCCGGGGCGGTGAACCGCCAGACTCCCTCGTACGACACGGGCCGGGCGGGGACACTCCCGCGGCTCTCCATAGTCCGGTACCCGCTCTCGACTCGGTGGTGACTGCACGTCGAGTACAGAGTGCGGGGCGTAGTTGGTCCGGACCGTGCTACTGAACATAAGTCGACTTCTATCGCCAGGTTTTGACCGACCGTGCGCGAAAGCATCGACTCTTGGACCGGTTTCAATCCGGTCCTATGGGCGTGTCCGGGAGTTCTCCGGTCACCCGTTGATCCGAGGCCATGGAGACGATACGGCGGCCGTCGACCCCGATCGCAATCAGGCCGAGACCGCCGATCAGCAGCAGCCGGCCGAAACCGCGGCTCAGCTTCTCGGCCTCGACCGCGCGATCGGCCACGGGAAGCTCCTCGCGGTGCGTGCCTGTTCGGCGACCCCTTCTTGATCACAGGTTCGAACCGTACGGATAGCATCCGGCGCATGGAGCGTACGGAACCCCGGCTGGAGCACACTGTCGCGGACGGCGTCGCCACCGTCGTCATCAGCAACCCCGCCAAACGCAATGCGATGACGGCCGCCATGTGGAGCGCGCTGCCCGGTCTGCTGGAGCGACTGGCCGCCGACCCCGCGGTCCGGGTGCTGGTGCTGACGGGCGCCGGGGACACCTTCTGTGCTGGAGCGGACATCTCCTCTCTCCAGGATCTGACAGGCGATCCGCAGGCACTCGCCGTAGCGGCCGAGGAGGCGCTGGCCGCGTTCCCCAGGCCGACGCTGGCCACGGTCCGCGGCTACTGCGTGGGCGGCGGCAGCCAGCTCGCGGCCGCCTGCGATCTGCGGTTCGCCGAGGAGGGTGCGTCGTTCGGTGTGACACCGGCCAAGCTCGGGATCGTGTACGCCGCGTCATCGACCCGGCGGCTGGTGGCGCTGGTCGGGCCGGCCGCCGCGAAGCATCTGCTGTTCTCCGGCGAGCTGATCGACACCGCACGGGCGCTGCGGACCGGCTTGGTGGACGAGGTGCTCTCGGCCGGTGAGCTGGACAAGCGGGTCGATTCGTACGTTCGGACTCTGGCAGTGCGCTCGCAGCTGACGCAGGCGGCGGCGAAGGAGTTCGCCACGGGGCGCGAGGACCGGGACACGTACTGGGCGGAGCAGGCGCGGCGCAGCGGCGACACCGCGGAGGGTGGGGCCGGGGGTGTGGGGGGCGGGGGGGCGCGCGGGGCCCCGGCACGACGGGCCGGGGGCGCCCCCGGCGAAGGGGGTGTTTAAAGGGCGGATGGG
>NZ_JBEOVN010000161.1:0-17647 GCF_040295565.1 Streptomyces sp. NPDC002785
GCAACTGCCCGGGCGGCCACAGGCCGCCCGGGGGCGGGGCGGCCAGCGGTCCGGGCTGATCCGGGGAGCCGGGTGCGTCATGGACCGGGGCGGCCCCCCATGGTGGTGACCGCTTCCGCCCCCGACCGGCAGCCTGCCTCGACGGCCGAGGCGTCGTCCGCCCCCGACAGGTGCGCCGCGAGGAAGCCGCCGGTGAACGCGTCGCCCGCGCCCGTCGAGTCCACGGCACCCCGCACCCGAACAGCCGGGATGTGCCGGGTCACCGAGCCCGCGACAGCCAGCAGGGCTCCGTCCTCGCCGAGCGTGACCACGACCCGGGGCACCTGAAAACTCAACTTGGCTGCGGCGTCCGGCGGTTCAGGCAGTCCGGTGAGAAGTCGGGCCTCGTCCGCGTTGGGCAGCAGCAGATCCGTGCCCTGCACGGCCGTCAGGAACCGGTCGACGCCCAGCTCGGCGAGGAAGCCGGCCGAAGCCGGGTCGACGCTCACCGCGATGTGCCGCCGCCGGGCTTCGCGCAGAGCGAGCAGGGCCGTAGCCCGGCTCGTCGCGGCGAAGAGGAGGTACCCGGAGAGATGGAGATGGGCGATGCCGTCGAGCATCGACGGTGACCAGTCGTCGGGGGAGAGGCGGAGCACAGCGCCGCTGTCGGTGAGGAAGGTGCGCTCGGCGGCGGAATCGACGAGGGCGACGACGGTGGCGGTCGGTACGTTGTCGTCCACGGCCAGCAGGCAACGTACCCCTGCTCGCTGCAGCGCGTCCCGGTGCCAGGCCGCACTGTCGGCGCCGACCCGGGCCAGCAGCCGTACGTCGGGACAGCCCCGACGCGCCGCCCAGCAGGCGACGTTGGCGCCCGCTCCGCCGGGGAGGGTGCGGATCCGGGCGGAGGTGTCCGTACCGTGGATCAGCGGCGTTCCGTGCCGGGCCACGACATCCGTGACCACGTCGCCGACGACGAGAAGGCCGCCATCGGTCATCGGCCTGCCGCCGGACGCCGGTGCGATGTCGTGTCCTGCGGGGTCGGGTGCGCTGCAGTGTCCTGTGCGTTTTGGTGTGCTGCAGTGTCCTGAGCGTTTCGGTGCACTGCTGTGTCCTGTGCGGCTGCGGCCCATGCGCCGGAGATCCGCGCGGCGAGCGATACATTTCCGCGTACGGCCGCCAGATTGGCCTCCAACGAAGCGCCCCCGGTTCCCCGCACCAGCTGGTCCAGCAGGAACGGTGTGACGGCCTGGCCCACGATGCCGCGCTCCCGGCATGCGGCAAGAGCCTCGGTGAGCACGCGGTCGTGGAGTGCGGGATCCAACTGGTCTTTCACGGAAACGGGGTTGGCGACGATCAGCGCGGAACCGGGGCCGCCGAGCGCGTCCTTGGCCCGCATCACCTCCGCGACCGCCTCGGGCGTCCGCACCGTCCAGTCGACCGGCTCGCCCGAGCTGTTCAGATAGAAGCCGGGGAAGCGGTCGGTGCCGTATCCGAGCACTGCGACGCCGAGCGTCTCCAGGCGCTGCAGGGTGGCGGGGATGTCCAGGATCGACTTCACCCCCGCACACACCACGGTGATGCCGGTCCGCGCGAGGAGCCGGAGGTCCGCGGACTCGTCCTGGGTTTCCGTCCACCCCCGGTGTACGCCGCCGAGGCCGCCGGTCGCGAAGACGCGCAGGCCCGCGTGTGCGGCCAGGAACGCCGTCGCGGACACGGTCGTCGCCCCGCTCGCACCCGCCGCCAGGGCCGGTGCGAGGTCCCGGTGTCCCAGCTTCCGTATCGACGGGTCCGCGGCGACCCGCTCCAACTGGGCCTTGTCCAGGCCGATGTGGGCCCGTCCGTCCAGAACGGCGATCGTGGCGGGCACGGCGCCCGCGGACCGTACGAGCCCTTCGAGTTCCTCGGCGACCTGCAGATTGCGGGGGCGTGGCAGACCGTGGGCGATGATCGTCGACTCCAGAGCCACGACGGGATGGTGTGAGGCGAGGGCCGCCTGCACCTCGGCGGAGAGGGCGGGGATGCAGGAGTGTGCGCTGTGCGACGCATTCAGTGGCATGTCCACATCCCTGTCGCGGGCGCATCGACCTCAAACGTGAGGCCGGGACACCGGCCGCATCACCCGTCCCCTCCGCATCACCCGTCCCCTCCGCATGTTCTCCCGGTCCTGGTGCCCGGTCGCCCCGAAGCGGTCGCTAGGGTGACTGGCCATGACCACACTTGATCAAGCTCCTGCCTCGTTTGCCGTGCACATTCCGGACGCCGAACTCGAACCGGAACCGCTCGACCCCGCACAGATCGTCTCGGGCGAGCCCGTGGTGACCGGCAAGGTGCTCTGGGAGTCGCCCGACGGCAAGCAGCTGCGCGGGATCTGGCAGATCACGCCGGGCGTGGTCACCGACACGGAGGCCAACGAACTGTTCGTGGTCGTCAGCGGGCGCGCGACCGTGGCCGTCGAGGGCGGGGCGACATTGGAGGTCGGGCCGGGTGACGCCTGCGTGCTGCGCGAGGGTGACCGAACGACGTGGACCGTGCACAAGACGTTGCGCAAGGCCTACCACATCAGCCTCTGAAACCTCAGAGGTCGGTGGTGGGCGCAGATGTGCCGGCTGCGCCGGGTGAGTCGGGCGCAACAGGTGCGGCCGGCCGGGCGAGCGCCCGGCGCAGCGCCAGTGCCGCCATCGGCAGCAACAGGCATGCTCCGGCCACGTTCAGCCAGCCGTAGCTCGCCCGGGCGACGATCACTCCGGCGATCACTCCGCCGATGCCCGCCGCCGTGTTCATGGTCAGGTCCGACAGACCCTGCACGGCGGCGCGGGCGGGCTGCGGTACGGAGTCGGTGAGCAGTGCCGAACCGGCGACCAGCCCGGCCGACCAGCCGAGCCCGAGCAAGAACAGGCCTGCCGCCGTCTGACCGTGGCTGGGGCCCGCGGTGCCGGCCAGTAGCGCGGCGCAGGAGAGCAGCCCGACCGCCAGACCGATCACGGCGAGCCGGCCGAGCCGGTCCGACAGCCAGCCCATCACCGGGGAGAACGCGTACATACCCGCGATGTGGCCGCTGATGACCAGGCCGATCAGCTGGAGTCCGGCGCCGTTATGGCCCAGATCGACCGGGGTCATCACCATGATCGAGACCATCGCGGTGTGCGAGACGGCCACTGTCACCAACGCCAGCCGCGCCATTGGGGACGCCCGGACCGCTGCGACACCGGCACGCAGTGAACGGCCTGCGGGGGACTCGTTGTCCTGCGGCGCAAGCGCCCGCGCGGTGAGCAGCGGGTCCGGCCGCAGCAGCATCCCGACCACCACGGCGGCCAACAGGAAGATCCCGGCTGCGAAGAAGAACGGGCCCGCCTTCTCCGATATCGCGGTGCCCCGGAAGACACGCCCCACCGGGGCCGCGATGTTCGGCCCCAGAACCGAACCGATCGTCGTGGCCCAGATGACGGTGGAGATCGCCCGGCCGCGCCGCTCGGGCTCGACCAGATCCGCGGCGGCGAACCGGGCCTGCAGATTGGCCGAGGAACCGGCACCGAACCCGGCCATGCCGAGCAGCAGCAGCGGGAAGCTCTCCACGACGGTGGCCAGCACCACGAGCCCCGCGCCGAGCGCACCGATCAGATACGCCAGTACGAGACCGGGGCGCCGACCGCGCGAGGTCATCAGCGCGGCCAGCGGCAGCGAGAGCAGCGCGGTACCCGTCACCGATGCGGTCGGAGCCAGGCCGGACAGCGCCTCGGAGCCGCTCACCTCCGTGGCCAGGACGGGGGCCAGGGCGATACCGATGGGCACACCGAGGCCGCCGAGTATCTGGCTGGCTATGAGCACCGCTGACGTTCTGCGCTGCAATCCGGGCAGTTCGGCCGCCGTTACCCGGCCGGCGGGGTGGCCGGGCCCGGTGGGGGTGTCAGGTGCATCGAGGGTGTTGGTCACTGACGCAGTGTGCCAGCCCGTACACAGGTACGAAAACGGGTTCGGGCCTGAGTGGCAGGGGCCACTCAAGGACCGCCGGCTCAGAACAGCGCCTGGGGCAGCACGCCCTCCAGAGCCAGCAGCTTCCGCTTCGTTTCGAGACCACCGCCGAACCCGCCGAGGCCGCCGTCGCTCTCCACCACCCGATGGCACGGCACCACCACCGGCAGCGGATTGGACCCCATGGCCGCCCCGACCGCCTGCGCCGCCCCCGGCTGCCCCACGCGCTCGGCGAGGTCCCCGTATCCGACGACCGCCCCGTACGGCACCCCGGCCGCCAGCTCGCGGAGCACCTGGCGGTTGAAGCCGGAGGTCAGCGACCAGTCCAGGTCGAGCGAGAACTCCCGCAACGGGCCCGCGAAATACGCCGCGAGCTGACGTATCGGCTCGGTGAGCCGCGCGGAGCCGGGACTCTCCACCGGCTCCGCGCCGAGCCGCGACCGCAACTGCCCGACCGCCTTCTCCCGCACCTCGGGACGGGCGTGGAAGACCACACTCACCAGTCCCACGTCGGTCGCGGCAAGCATCAGCGGGCCGATGTCGCTCTTGACGACGGCCCACTCGACAACCCCGTTGCTGTTCATGGGAACCACCGTACGGCCGGCCACTGACAACGAGCTGCGCAGACGGGGCGGCCGGGCTGTCAGCCCGTGGCCTCGCGCACCACATCGGGGGTGTTGGTGATGATCCCGTCGACGCCGAAGCCCGCCGTCTTCGCCGCGGTCGCCGCGTCGTTGACCGTCCAGGTATTGACCCGGAGCCTCTTGCCGTGTGCGCCCTTCAGCGCATGCACCGCCGTCACGTAGTCGGCGGAGATCGACGTGTACGAGGGGTTGATCTGGTCGGTGAACGCTGCGTACGAGGGCAGATCGGCCACCGCCGGGGTGCCGAGGAAGCCGGTCGTGACGTCCGGACGCTGCTGGTGCACCTTCTTCACGCTGTCCGCGCCGAAGCTCTGGACGACGAGCCTGTTCTTGACATGGTCGCGGTCGAGCCACCCCTTCTGGCTCAGCACCCGGAGGGTCTCCTTCTCGATGCCCGGGTAGGTCTCCGGGCTCTTGATCTCCAGCAGCAGCTTCTGGTGATTGCGCTCGATCCGGTCCAGGTACTGCTTGAGGGTGGGCACCCGGGTCCCGGCGAACTGCGGACCGAACCAGCTGCCCGCGTCCAGCCGGGCGATCTCGGCGGCCGTGAAGTCCTTGACCGCCCACGGCGCACGGTCCGGGAAGACCTCCTCGGCATTGGTGGTCCGCTTCAGATCGGTGTCGTGCACGACCACCAGCACACCGTCCTTGGTGAACTGGACATCGTTCTCCACCCAGTCGAAGCCGAGGGCGTCGGCCTTGTCGACGGCGGCCAGGGTGTTCTCCGGCGCATAGGCGGAAGCGCCCCGGTGTGCGAAGACGACCGGCGCGCCCGGCTTCGCATCCGCGGTCCGGGCGCTCGCGGTCCGGATGCCCGTGCCCGTGCCCGTGTTCGCGAGCCCGGCCGTGGCCGTGCCCCTGCCCGTGGTCTGCGTATCGGCGGTCGGCATCAGCAACGCGCCGGCACCCATGAGGGCGGTGGCAGCGACGGCGGCGGTTGCGGTGCGTGCGTACACGTGTACTCCTTGCGTCAGAGTTACGGACGGGCCGAGAGTGGCAGCTGCCCCCCAACGGGGGATAGGCGAAGGATGGCCACAACGTGAACGCCGCTGTTGAGACCAGGTCACGGGCCGAAATTCATGTCGATAAAATGCAGCTCTTCTGTTTGTCTGCCGGGCCTCGCGGCTTAGGGTCACCCCCAAACCCGGGCTTCCGCGAAGGGCGTACGAGCATGCAGGGCACGATCGACGGTTTCAGCTATGGAGCGGTGACGCCCGTCGCGGCCTTCCTGATGGCCTGCCTCGGCGCGGCCCTCGGGCTGCGGTGCACGACCCGTTCGCTGCGCACCGAGCGTTCCTTCAAGGCCGGCTGGCTGGCCCTCGGTGCGACTTCCATAGGGTCCGGCATCTGGACGATGCACTTCATCGCGATGATCGGCTTCTCCGTCGAAGGGGTGACCATCAGCTACGACAAGCCGATCACCTTCGCCAGCCTCGCCGTCGCGATCGGCATGGTCGCCATCGGCATCTTCATCGTCGGGTACCGGGGCGCGACCCGTATGGCAATGGTGACGGGCGGCACCATCACCGGGCTGGGCGTGGCCACCATGCACTATCTGGGTATGGCCGGTATGCGTCTTGAGGGCCAGTTCGAATACGACACGATCACTGTGGCCCTCTCCGTCGTCATAGCCGTGGTGGCTGCCACGACCGCACTCTGGGCGGCCGTCTCCATCCACGGCTTCCTGCCCAGTCTCGGAGCCAGCGTCGTGATGGGCGTCGCGGTGAGCGGCATGCACTACATGGGTATGGCCGCGCTGAGCGTTCATGTGCACCCCGGCGCCCTCGCCGACACCGCTTCGGCCGACGGTCGGACCGCCCCCCTCGTACCGCTGCTGATCGGACCCGGCTGCTTCCTCCTCCTTGCCGCGGTGGTCGTGATGTTCGACCCCCTGATGGTGATGGGCACCCCGGACTGGGACGACCCCACGGCCATGAACGGGGCCGGACGGCCCCCCGGAATCCCGGCCCAGCGGCAGATCCCGCGGTTCGGAACACATGCCGACCCGGCGTCGTTCCACTCCAGGCCGCGCGACCCCACGCCCCCCGGGGAATGGTGACCCCGGCCCGGCACGACGGCTGACCCGGCCCGGTTGTCAGTGGTGGGTCGTACGGTGGTTGCATGCGGCCCGTTTCGAAGATCGAACGTTCGGTGGCGCCTTTCGAGGTCGTCAGTCCCTACCAGCCCAGCGGCGACCAGCCCGCGGCCATCGCCGAGCTGGAGCGGCGCATCCGTGCGGATGAGAAGGACGTCGTCCTGCTCGGCGCGACCGGCACCGGCAAGTCGGCGACCACCGCCTGGATGATCGAGAAGCTGCAGCGCCCCACCCTCGTGATGGCGCCGAACAAAACGCTCGCGGCCCAGCTGGCGAACGAGTTCCGCGAGTTGCTGCCCAACAACGCCGTCGAGTACTTCGTCTCGTACTACGACTATTACCAGCCCGAGGCGTACGTCCCGCAGTCGGACACCTACATCGAGAAGGACTCCTCGATCAACGAGGAGGTCGAGCGGCTGCGCCACTCCGCGACGAATTCGCTGCTCACCCGACGCGACGTCATCGTGGTCGCCTCCGTCTCCTGCATCTACGGCCTCGGTACGCCCCAGGAGTACGTGGACCGGATGGTCCAGCTCAAGGTCGGCGACGAGATCGACCGCGACCAGCTGCTGCGCCGCTTCGTCGAGATCCAGTACAGCCGCAACGACCTCGCGTTCACCCGCGGCACCTTCCGGGTCCGCGGCGACACCATCGAGATCTTCCCGGTCTACGAGGAGCTCGCCGTCCGAATCGAGATGTTCGGCGACGAGATCGAGGCGCTCTCCACCCTCCACCCGCTCACCGGCGAGGTCATCAGCGAGGACCAGTCCCTCCATGTCTTCCCCGCCAGCCACTACGTCGCAGGCCCCGAGCGCATGGAGAAGGCGGTCAACGGCATCGAGCAGGAGCTGGAGCAGCGCCTCGCCGAGCTGGAGAAGCAGGGCAAGATGCTGGAGGCCCAGCGGCTGCGGATGCGCACCACGTACGACATCGAGATGCTCCGGCAGATCGGCACCTGCTCCGGCGTCGAGAACTACTCGATGCACTTCGACGGCCGCTCACCCGGCACCGCCCCCAACACCCTCCTCGACTACTTCCCCGAGGACTTCCTCCTCGTCCTCGACGAATCGCATGTCACCGTGCCGCAGATCGGCGCCATGTACGAGGGCGACGCCTCCCGCAAGCGGACCCTCGTCGACCACGGCTTCCGGCTCCCCTCCGCGCTCGACAACCGCCCGCTGAAGTGGGAGGAGTTCCTGAGCCGGATCAACCAGACCGTCTATCTCTCCGCCACACCCGGGAAGTACGAGCTCTCCAGGGGCGACGGCTTCGTGGAGCAGATCATCCGCCCGACCGGCCTCGTCGACCCGGAGGTGGTCGTCAAACCCACCGAGGGTCAGATCGACGACCTGGTGCACGAGATCCGCACGCGCGCCGGGAAGGACGAGCGGGTCCTGGTCACCACTCTCACCAAGAAGATGGCCGAGGACCTCACCGACTACTTCCTGGAGCTCGGTATCCAGGTCCGCTATCTGCACAGCGACGTCGACACCCTGCGCCGCATCGAGCTGCTGCGCGAGCTGCGCTCCGGTGAGTACGACGTACTGGTCGGCATCAACCTCCTGCGCGAGGGCCTCGACCTGCCCGAGGTGTCGCTCGTCGCCATCCTCGACGCGGACAAGCAGGGCTTCCTGCGCTCGGGGACGTCCCTGATCCAGACCATCGGGCGCGCCGCCCGTAACGTGTCGGGGCAGGTCCATATGTACGCGGACAAGATCACCCCGGCGATGGCGCAGGCCATCGACGAGACCAATCGTCGCCGCGAGAAGCAGATCGCCTACAACACCGAGCGCGGCCTCGACCCGCAGCCACTGCGCAAGAAGATCAACGACATCGTCGCAACGATCGCCCGCGAGGAGGTCGACACCGAGCAGCTGCTCGGCACCGGCTACCGCCAGACGAAGGGTGCCAAGGCCCCTGTGCCTACCCTGGGTGCCAAGGCAGCCGGCTCCAAGAAGGCCGGGGGCAGTGGCGCGGTGGTCACCGACCGGCCCGCCACCGAACTCGCCGGAATCATCGAGGAGATGACCGACCGGATGCGGGCAGCTGCCGCTGACCTGCAGTTCGAAGTGGCGGCCCGGCTGCGCGACGAGGTCGGTGAGTTGAAGAAGGAGCTGCGCCAGATGCGGGAGGCGGGTCTTGCCTGACCCGGTCGCACCTGGTGTGTTGCAGGACCGACACAAAATCACCTCAAGCGGCCGCATTCTCGACGCGACTGCGTAGGGTGCTGGAAAACCGCGCACGGACGGTTGCGGGGCAAGCGGAGAGGGGACAGCGCGTGACGGTCAATATGACCAAGGGTCAGGCCATCAGCCTGCAGAAGAGCGACGGGGGGACCCTGACCGCAGTACGGATGGGGCTCGGCTGGCAGGCGGCGCCACGCCGCGGTCTGTTCGGTTCACGTACGAGGGAGATCGACCTCGATGCTTCGGCGGTGCTGTTCGCCGACAAGCAGCCGGTCGACGTGGTCTTCTTCCGTCACCTCGTCAGTGATGACGGCTCGGTCAAGCACACCGGGGACAACCTGGTCGGCGGCGCCGGTTCGGGCGGCGACGACGAGGCGATCCTCGTCGATCTGCCGCGGGTGCCGGTCCACATCGACCAGATCGTCTTCACGGTGAACTCCTTCACCGGCCAGACGTTCCAGGAGGTGCAGAACGCCTTCTGTCGTATCGTCGACGAGACCAACGGCCAGGAGCTCGCCCGGTACACGCTGGACGGCGGCGGGCAGTACACGGCCCAGATCATGGCGAAGGTGCACCGTTCGGGGAACGGGTGGCAGATGACCGCCCTCGGCAACCCGGCCAACGGCCGCACCTTCCAGGACCTGATGCCGGCGATCCTGCCGCACCTGTAGGCACGGCCGGACCTGCCGGTCGATATCGGTACGCGCAGCTCCCGGAGGCATCGGCCGCCGGGAGCTGCACCACATGGTGCCGCACCGCGCGACACCACTCCGCATGGCACCGCACCACGCAGCAGCAACTCACCGAGGGGACAGGGCAATGACGGCCGAGCTGGTCCGGGGGCAGAACCACACCTTGCCCCAGACCCGTCTGGAGATCCGCGTATCGGCCGGCACGCCCGTCGTGGCCGGTGCCACGCTCGGCGACGAGAACGGCACCGTGCACGGCACCGAGTGGGTCGCTCACCCGGGATCGCCCCAGCTGCCCGGGCTCGAGGTGTCCGGACAGGCAGCCGCCGACCACCGGCTCGCCGTGGACCTCGATGCCCTGCCCGCTTCGGTGCACCGGGTCACCGTGTTGCTGGCCCTGCCCACGGGCGTCGGCGGCCCGGTCCGGTTCGGCGCGGTCGCCTCACCGTTCGTCGCCGTCACCGGGCTCGAAGGCAGCGAGATAGCCACCTTCACCCTCACCGGCCTGGACGCCGAGTCCGCGGTCACCGCCCTGGAGCTCTACCGCCGCCAGGGCGCCTGGAAGGTCCGCGCCGTCGGTCAGGGCTACGCGGGCGGCCTCGCCGACATGCTCGCCGACCAGGGCCTGACGCAGGCGGCCGAGCTGGCCCACACGATCCAGGACGCCGTCGCCCGCGCGATGGCCCGCTCGGTCGCGCCGCCCCCGCCGCGCCCCCCGGACGCCGACCGGGTCGGTCACGGCCCGAGCCCCGTACCGCCCTCGGACGGCCGCAGGCCCCCCGTCGCACCGCCGACGGCTGCCCAGCCCTCCGAGCCGCTCACCGAGCCCACCACCCCGCCGTCCGCGGCCACGACGGGCGGCCCCATCAATTACGCGCACCCGCGCCGCCGGTCATCCCCGCCCCCGCCGCCCCCTCCCACCGCACCGCCCGCCGAACCGGGCCGCCCCGCCCGGCCCGTCGCCGGAGACGCGACCGGCTGGTCCATGGAGGAGCGCCTCTACAACCAGATCTGGGGCATGTTCGAAGACCTGGCCCGCACCACCGCCGCGTACCGCAGCGCCGTCGACTTCGCCGAGTCCCGCATGGACCAGGAGCTCGACCGGACTCTGTCCGACCCGCGCAACCGGATCGGTGGCGCCGGCGACCGGGCCCGCGAACAGGCCCGCGCCAAGCGCGACGAGCTGACCGCCCGGGCCCGCGAGGTCCTCGATCGCGACCTTGCCCAGCTCGCCGCCGAGTCCGCCGTCGTGGAACCCGCACTCCCCGCCGCGTACGCGGGATGGGACAACCCCGTCTGGCACGCCTACCGAGTCCCGATGGAAATTCCCATGGCGCTGCGCATCGGCGACCTCCATCTGCCCGAGAGCCCCGACCTGCGAATCCCGCTACTGGTCCGGCTCCCTCTGGAGCGTGGGATCTGGGTCGACAGCGGCCGTACGGCCTCCGATGCCGCAAGACTGATGGACACCACCCAACTGCGCCGCCTGGCCGTGGAGAACGCGGTCGCGCACGCGGCCCGGCTGCTGGCCGTCTACCCGGCCGACGAGTTCTCCGTCCATGTCATCGACCCCGCGGGCTCGGCAGCCGGAGCGCTCGCCCCCTTGGTCGAATCCGGGGCCCTCGCCGGGCCGCCCGCCGCCGGAGCCGCGGGAGTGGCCTCGGTCCTCGCGCAGCTCACCCGGCGCGTCGACCTGGTGCAGATGGCGATCCGGGCCGGCGCCGCCGATTCGCTTCCGCCGGACCTCGACACGGGTGAGCAAATGCTGATCGTCAATGACTTCCCGCATGGCTTCGACGACCGGGCCGTCACACAGCTGCGCTACCTCGCCGACGAGGGGCCTTCGGTCGGCGTCCATCTGCTGATGGTCGCGGACCGGGAGGACGCCTCCGCGTACGGGCCGGTGCTCGCCCCGCTGTGGCGCTCGCTGCTCCGCATCACCCCGGTCGCCGACGACCACCTGGCCGACCCCTGGGTGGGCCACGCCTGGACGTACGAGCCGCTGAGGATGCCGCCCGGCAGCCGGGTGCTTGAGCAGGCGCTTGCCAGGGTGGCTGCGGCCCGCCACCCCCGGCGCCCCTGAGCGGCAACAACTACGTATCAACACCCCTGACCTGCGTCTTTGGGGAATTTTTACCTTTCTCTTTACCTTTCCTTGGTGTTCCCTGTACTGTTCTTTGGGCGGAGGGGAGTACTCCCATATGCGGCGTGCCCGTCAGTACGGACTGTGACCGGTCCCGGGGCGCCGGCCCGTGGTGCGCAGCCCGTGCGCCCGGGTGGAAGAGACCTCCGGCAGCGACGACGCTGATCAGTAGCCGTAGCGAACTGCCGGAGGCGCAGTGGACGTTTCATGGACCCTCTGGGTGCTGACCATTCTTGGTCTGTCAGCCCTTATTGCCGTCGACTTCTTGATCGGGCGCAGACCCCATGACGTGACGACCAAGGAAGCCGGAATCTGGACGGTCATCTGGATCGCGCTGGCAGCGCTCTTCGGACTCGGCCTGCTGGTCTTCGGCGAGAGCCAGGCGTCGGGTGAGTTCTTCGCCGGCTTCATCACCGAGAAGTCGCTCAGCGTCGACAACCTCTTCGTCTTCGTCCTGATCATGGCGAAGTTCTCGGTCCCCTCCCACCTCCAGCAACGGGTGCTGCTCGTCGGTGTGCTGATCGCGCTGGTGCTGCGAGCGATCTTCATCGCTGCCGGTGCCGCCGTCATCGCCAACTTCGCATGGGTCTTCTACATCTTCGGCGCGTTCCTGATCTTCACCGCCTGGAAGCTCATCAAGGAGGCGCGGGCCGACGAGGAAGAGGAGGAGTTCGAGGAGAACCGACTCCTCAAGACGATCGAGCGCCGCTTCGGGGTCGCCGACCGGTACCACGGCACCAAGCTCTTCATCCGTAACAACGGCAAGCGCGTCCTGACGCCGCTGATGGTCGTCATGCTCGCCATCGGCACCACCGACGTGCTGTTCGCCCTGGACTCCATCCCCGCGATCTTCGGCCTGACCCAGGACCCGTACATCGTCTTCACCGCCAACGCCTTCGCCCTGATGGGGCTGCGGCAGCTGTACTTCCTGATCGGTGGTCTGCTGAAGAAGCTGGTCCACCTCAGTTACGGCCTCTCGGCCATCCTCGGCTTCATCGGCGTGAAGCTGGTGCTGCACGCACTGCACGAGTCGGGAGTGCACGTCCCCGAGATCTCCATCCCGGTCTCGCTCGGCGTCATCGGCGGCGTGCTGGTGATCACCACGATAACCAGCCTTATTGCCAACAAGAAGCAGGAGCAGGCCGAGGCGGCCGCGGAAGCGGGCGAGGGGGCGGACAAGGGTTCCAGCATCGACGCCTGACCCTGGCCGACGGCCGGGCGGCCGTCCGGCCGGGCAGGGACCGGCACCGGCCGGGGTGCGCAACTGTCCGTTGCCCGCCCCGGCCGGTGTTTGTACGGGTGGAGAGTGCCCCCGCGGCTGCCGTCACCAGCCGCGGGCGCGCCACTGCGGCAGCTGCGGACGCTCGTTGCCGAGCGTGGTGTCGTGACCGTGGCCGGGATAGACCCAGGTCTCGTCGGGCAGCTGGTCGAAGAGCTTGGTCTCCACATCGTGGAGCAGGCTCGCGAAGGCCTCGGGATCCTTGTGCGTATTGCCGACCCCGCCAGGGAAGAGGCAGTCCCCGGTGAACAGATGCGGGGCGCCGTGCGGGTCGTCGTAGACGAGCGCGATGGAGCCGGGGGTGTGACCGGCGAGGTGACGGGCGGTCAGGGCGACCCGGCCCACCTGGATCGTGCCGTTGTCGTCGACCAGGACGTCGGTCGGGACCGGGATGCCCTCGGCGTCGTACCGCCCGGCGTACGTACGTGCGCCGGTGGCCGCCACCACCTCGCCGAGCGCCTGCCAGTGGTCGCCGTGCCTGTGGGTGGTGACGACGGAGGCGATGCCGTCGTCACCGATCAGCTGCAGCAGGGTCCCGGGCTCGTTGGCCGCGTCGATCAGGAGCTGCTCGCCGGTGGCCCGGCAGCGCAGCAGGTAGGCGTTGTTGTTCATCGGGCCGACGGCGACCTTGGAGATCATCAGATCCGTCAACTCGTGTACATCCGCACGTCCGCCGACCTTGACCGTTCCGCTGTACGTCATACGTCTCAGCCTATAGCGGGGGCAGTGCGGGAAGGGGGCCGCCTTCGACGGTCAGTGCCGAGCCGTCGCGGCGCCCGCAGAGCCAGCCGAGCAGCTCGGGGGCCGTACCGCGGACCGTGACAGGGCCGCCTTCCGCGCCGCCGCCCGTCGTCCGGATCCGGCCCTTGCCGTCGGTCACACCCGTGGACACGACATCGGGGTGTCCGTCGAACCGCTCGGCGAGGAAGTCGATCTCCCGGGTGACGAACTCGTCCGGCAGATCCTCCAGCTCGTAGCCGATGCCCAGGTCGACATGGTGCAGCTCGACCTCGATGCGGCGGCGGAAAGGGATCCGGGAGGCCGAGTCGGTCACACCGTTGCGCATCGTGACCGTGCGGGACCAGTCGGCCGGGGCCGAGGCGGCGTCCACGAAGCGGGCCGCGCTCTCGACCAGGTCGGCCAGCTGCTCGGCCTTCGACCGGGGTGCGTCGCGCTCGATGTCGCGGTCGCGGGTTTCGCTGTCTGCGTACATGGGCCGGCCCTGGAGAACATTTACGAGCGCGTCGGCGTTACGAGAGAGGTGCGCAACGACATGGCCGCGGCTCCAGCCCGGCAATCGCGACGGCTCGGCGAGTGCGGCGTCATCCAATTTCTCGGTGGCGCTGAGCAGTCGATCGGTCGCTTCACGTACGGCGTCCAGGTCGTGCGCGTGATCAATCATGCGGCTGAGCCTAGCCTCGCCACTCATTCGGGTGAAGGAGTCCGCGGCCGTCCGTAAATCGAATGCGCGTGCTATACGCTCGGAGTCGAAAGCTTCGTACATCGCTGTGGCGCCCCCCATACCCTGGGACAGGGGCTCAGTTCCCCCATTTCTCTCAAGAAAGGTGCGGACCGGCGTGGCCGACCGTCTCATCGTCCGTGGCGCTCGCGAGCACAACCTCAAGAACGTCTCGCTCGACCTCCCCCGCGACTCCCTCATCGTCTTCACCGGGCTTTCCGGGTCGGGCAAGTCGTCTCTCGCGTTCGACACGATTTTCGCCGAGGGGCAGCGACGTTACGTGGAGTCCCTCTCCTCGTACGCCCGCCAGTTCCTCGGCCAGATGGACAAGCCGGACGTCGACTTCATCGAGGGCCTCTCGCCCGCCGTCTCCATCGACCAGAAGTCGACCTCGCGCAACCCGCGCTCGACGGTCGGCACCATCACCGAGGTCTACGACTACCTCCGGCTGCTCTTCGCCCGGATCGGCAAGCCGCACTGCCCCGAGTGCGGCCGGCCCATCTCGCGCCAGTCGCCGCAGGCCATCGTCGACAAGGTGCTCGGTCTTCCCGAGGGCAGCCGCTTCCAGGTGCTCTCGCCACTGGTGCGTGAGCGCAAGGGCGAGTTCGTCGATCTCTTCGCCGATCTGCAGACCAAGGGCTACAGCAGGGCCCGGGTCGACGGCGAGACCATCCACCTCTCCGAGCCGCCCAAGCTGAAGAAGCAGGAGAAGCACACCATCGAGGTGGTCATCGACCGTCTCACGGTGAAGGACGGTGCCAAGCGCCGGCTGACCGACTCGGTCGAGACCGCGCTCGGGCTCTCCGGCGGCATGGTCGTGCTCGACTTCGTCGACCTCCCCGAGGACGACCCCGAGCGTGAGCGGATGTACTCCGAGCACCTCTACTGCCCGTACGACGACCTCTCCTTCGAGGAGCTGGAGCCGCGCTCTTTCTCCTTCAACTCGCCCTTCGGCGCCTGCCCCGACTGCACAGGTATCGGTACGCGCATGGAGGTCGACCCCGAGCTGATCGTCCCCGACGAGGAGAGGTCGCTCGACGCGGGCGCGATCCACCCCTGGTCGCACGGCCACACCAAGGAGTACTTCGGCCGGCTGATCGGCGCCCTCGCCGAGGCCCTCGGATTCCGTACGGACATCCCGTGGGCCGGGCTGCCGCAGCGCGCCAAGAAGGCCCTGCTCTTCGGCCACAAGATCCAGACCGAGGTCCGCTACCGCAACCGCTACGGGCGCGAGCGCGCCTACACCACCCCTGCTTTCGAGGGCGCGGTGCAGTTCGTCAAGCGGCGGCACTCCGAGGCCGAGAGCGACTCCAGCCGGGAGCGCTTCGAGGGCTATATGCGAGAGGTGCCCTGCCCGACCTGCGAGGGCACCAGGCTGAAGCCGATCGTCCTGGCGGTGACGGTGATGGAGAAGTCCATCGCCCAGGTCTCCGCGATGTCGATCAGCGAGTGCGCCGAATTCCTCGGCCGGATGAAGCTGAACGCCCGCGACAAGAAGATCGCCGAACGGGTGCTGAAGGAGGTCAACGAACGGCTGAGGTTCCTGGTCGACGTCGGCCTCGACTACCTCTCGCTGAACCGCGCGGCAGGCACCCTGTCCGGCGGCGAGGCCCAGCGCATCCGGCTGGCCACACAGATCGGCTCCGGCCTGGTCGGCGTGCTGTACGTACTGGACGAGCCGTCCATCGGCCTGCACCAGCGGGACAACCACCGGCTGATCGAGACCCTGGTCCGGCTCCGCGACATGGGCAACACGCTCATCGTCGTCGAGCACGACGAGGACACCATCAAGGTCGCCGACTGGGTCGTCGACATCGGCCCCGGCGCCGGTGAGCACGGCGGCAAGGTGGTCCACTCCGGATCGCTCAACGAGCTGCTGGGCAACGGCGAATCGATCACCGGCCAGTACCTGACCGGCAAGAAGTCGATCGCGATGCCCGACATCCGGCGCCCCGTCGACCCGACGCGCAGACTCACGGTGCACGGCGCCCGGGAGAACAACCTCCAGGACATCGACGTCTCCTTCCCGCTCGGCGTGCTCACGGCCGTCACGGGTGTCTCGGGCTCCGGAAAGTCGACGCTGGTCAACGACATCCTCTACACGCACCTGGCACGCGAGCTGAACGGCGCCAAGTCGGTCCCCGGCCGCCACACCCGGGTCGACGGGGACGACCAGGTCGACAAGGTCGTGCACGTCGACCAGTCACCCATCGGCCGCACGCCCCGCTCCAACCCGGCCACATACACCGGCGTCTTCGACCATGTCCGCAAGCTGTTCGCGGAGACGATGGAGGCGAAGGTGCGCGGCTATCTGCCGGGCCGCTTCTCCTTCAACGTCAAGGGCGGCCGCTGCGAGAACTGCTCCGGCGACGGCACCATCAAGATCGAGATGAACTTCCTGCCGGATGTGTACGTACCGTGCGAGGTCTGCCATGGAGCGCGCTACAACCGGGAAACCCTGGAGGTCCACTACAAGGGCAAGTCCATCGCCGAGGTGCTGGACATGCCGATCGAGGAGGGTCTGGAGTTCTTCGAGGCCGTCCCGACGATCGCCCGCCACCTCCGCACGCTCCATGAGGTAGGCCTCGGATACGTCAGGCTCGGGCAGTCCGCGCCGACGCTCTCCGGCGGCGAGGCGCAGCGTGTGAAGCTCGCGAGCGAGCTGCAGAAGCGCTCCACCGGCCGCACGGTCTACGTCCTGGACGAGCCGACCACGGGTCTGCACTTCGAGGACATCAGCAAGCTCATCAAGGTGCTGTCCGGGCTGGTCGACAAGGGCAACTCGGTGATCGTCATCGAGCACAACCTCGATGTCATCAAGACCGCGGACTGGGTCATCGACATGGGCCCCGAAGGGGGCAACGGCGGCGGTCTGGTCGTCGCCGAGGGAACCCCGGAGCAGGTCGCCGGGGTTCCGACCAGCCACACCGGCAAGTTCCTCCAGGGCATCCTGGACCCGGACCGGGTGAGCGAAGCCTCGGTGCCCGCGGCCCGAAAGCCCGTGCGGAAGGTGGCCGCGAAGAAGGCGGTCGCCGCGAAGTCGGCCCCGGTCAGGAAGACAGCCACCGCCAGGACGAGTGCGGGCCAGGCCGCCAAGTCCGCCACGGCCAGGACCGCCAAGACCGCTGAGGCGAAGCAGCCCGCGGCGAAGAAGGCAGCCCGCGCGCGCAGGGCCTGACGGCCCCGCGCCCGAGTGGCGGCCCC
>NZ_JBEOVN010000162.1:0-17564 GCF_040295565.1 Streptomyces sp. NPDC002785
GTCGCCCGCGGCCTTCGCCACCGACTGGCTGGTGTGGACAGCCATCAGCCGGCCTGCCTTCCTGTTACTTCCAGCCCTTGAGGAGCTTGCGGTAGGAGTCGCCGGCCGTCTTGACGGCCTTCTCCGGCGTGGCCTGGCCGGTCAGGACCTTGGTGTACTCGGTGACGAGCGGCGCGAAGAGGCTGCCGGTCTCCGGGATCCAGGGGCGCTCGACGGCGGTGTCGACGACCGGCTTGAAGAAGCCGACGATCTCGTTGTCGACGACTTCCTGCTTGGCGTAGGCGGACGTGCGCGTCGGCAGGAGGCTCAGCTCCTTGGTGACCTCGGCCTGGGTGTCGGCGGACGTCATGTAGTCGACGAACGCGTAGGAGGCGTCGAGGTTCTTGGAGCCCGCGTAGACGGCCAGGTTGTGACCGCCCTGCGGGGCACCCTGGGCGGCGGAGCCGGCCGGGGCGGGGGCGATGCCCAGGTTGGCCTTGTCCTTGAACTCCTTGCCGGCGAAGGTGTCGGCGACGGCCCACGGGCCGTTGATCATCATGGCGACCTTGCCGTCCTTGAAGGACGTCTGCATGTTCTCCCAGCCGTCCGTGGCATCGGTCTTGGCGACACCGGAGTCGACGAGGTCCTTGACGACCTTCATCGCCTTGACGCCCTCGGGGTTGTCGATGGTGACGGACTTGGTGGAGGCGTCGACCATGTCGCCGCCCTCGCCGTAGAGGAAGGAGAGGAACCAGTACGCGTCGTCGCCGCGCAGGTACATGCCGGTCTTGCCGGTCTTGTCCTTGATCTTCTTGGAGACGGTCTTCAGCTCGGCGATGGTCCTGGGGACCTCGACACCGGCCTCCTTGAAGATCTTCTTGTTGTAGAAGATGCCCATGGAGTCGATGACCTGCGGCACCGCGTACGTCTTGCCGTTGTACTTGGTGGACGCGGCGGCCGGCTTCAGGAAGTCGTCCGGCCTCTGCAGCGCGGGGGTGCCGTCGAGCGGGGCGAGGTAGTCGAGGTCCGCGAACTCGGGGGTCCAGGCGACCTCGGAGCGGATGACGTCGGGGGCGTCGGAGCCGGACTGGGCCGCGTTCTTGAACTTGTTCTGAGCGTCGCCGAAGGGGACGTTGACGTACTTGACGTGGACCTTCGGGTGCTTCTTGGTGAAGCCCTCGGCGATCTTCTTGAAGACCTTGTCCTCGCTGCCCACGGTGGAGGTGTCCCACCACGTCACAGTGCCGGAGAGCTCGCCCGAGCTCTTGCTCGTGCCGTCGGACTTGCTGTCGCTGCCGCAGGCGGTCGCCGCGAGCGCCAGGGCCGCGACCAGGGCGGTGGCCGTTATGCCACGTCGCATCTGAACTCCTTCAACTGCCGTACCGCTCCGTCGCGGCGCCGGGTCGACGTGAACGTAACAAGGATGAAAGAACACCGAAAGAGTTTGCGGAATATTTCTGCAAGCCTCCGTGATCGTTACATTCGCGTGTCCTCACGGTGGCCGTCAAGCCTCTTGACGGGAGCGACCAATCCCTGACAGTGGCAGGTCACAGCGCACGATGCCGTAGTGCGACGATCTGACCGCAGGTCCGTAAACCGGGCTCGCAAGACCTTGCAAGAAGCTGCCGCGATGCCGTCCCCGGGCGCCTCGCAGGTGCGGTCGCCCGATTCCTGCGGATGGTGGGCAATCCGACATACGCCCGGTACAGTCCACTTCCATGACCGCACGGCTTGCCGATATCGCAACTCAGGCGGGGGTCAGCGAAGCGACGGTCAGCCGTGTACTGAACGGCAAGCCCGGTGTCGCAGCGGCCACCCGTGAATCCGTTCTCGCCGCGCTCGACGTTCTCGGCTACGAACGGCCCGTACGGCTGCGCAGGCGCAGCGCGGGCCTGGTCGGGCTGATCACGCCCGAGCTGGAGAACCCCATCTTTCCGGCACTGGCCCAGGTCATCGGCCAGGCGCTGACACGGCAGGGCTACACCCCGGTGCTGGCGACCCAGACCCCCGGCGGCTCCACCGAGGACGAGTTGACCGAGATGCTGGTCGACCGCGGCGTCTCGGGCATCATCTTCGTCTCCGGGCTGCACGCCGACACCTCGGCCGATATGCAGCGCTACGAGCAACTGCGTGCCAAGGGCGTCCCGTTCGTCCTGGTCAACGGCTTCTCGCCCAAGGTCCAGGCGCCGTTCATCTCGCCGGACGACCGGGCCGCGATGCGGCTCGCGGTGACACATCTCGTGGCGCTGGGCCATCAGCGGATCGGCCTGGCGGTAGGGCCCAAGCGGTTCGTGCCGGTCCTGCGCAAGATCGAGGGCTTCCGTTCCACCGTGAAGGAGCAGTTGAACCTCGCCCCGGACGAGGTGGAGGAGCTCATCCAGCACTCGCTGTTCACGCTGGAGGGCGGCCAGGCTGCCGCGTCGGCGCTGATGGAGCGGGGTTGCACGGCGGTCGTGTGCGCGAGCGACATGATGGCGCTCGGCGCGATCAGGGCCGCCCGCCGGCTGTCGATGGACGTGCCACGCGATCTGTCGGTGGTCGGTTTCGACGACTCGCCGCTCATAGCGTTCACCGATCCGCCGCTCACGACGATCCGTCAGCCGGTCACGGCAATGGGCCAGGCCGCCGTGCGCACCCTCCTCGAGGAGATCGGCGGCACACCCGCTCCGCACAGCGAGTTCGTCTTCATGCCCGAACTGGTCGTTCGCGGTTCAACGGCCGCAGGTCCCGGGCCCGCTCCGGCCTCGGCCGCCGGAGCCGTTCCAGGATCGCACGCCCGCTCCTAGCGCGCAGTCCCAGCAGTCGGATGTGCAGCCCCAACCCGATCGGAGGATGATCGGGCGGGGGGAACATTTCTGGCAGACTCTGTGCCTATGGGTGAATTGAGCGCAACGTCACAGGAAGGCCGGTCGGAGGCCACCCCGTCACCCATCGTGGACGAGGCAGCCCCCACGGCGAACGCCGGGCAGAACGCCGGGCGGCGCAACAGCGACCTGGCGAGACTGCGTTCCCTGCGATCCCCTCGCCGGCCGCGCGTCTGGTTCGAAATCCTGCTGATTGCAGCCAGTTACTGGGTGTACTCACTGGTGCGCAACGCCGTCCCCGAGCAGAAGGCCGAGGCCCTGCACAATGCCGACTGGATCTGGTCGGTCGAGACATACCTGGGCATCGCCGTGGAGCGAACCGTCAACCATGCGGTGAATTACGTGACATGGCTGATCGTGTCGATGAACTACTACTACGCGACATTGCACTTCATCGTCACCATCTGTGTGCTGGTATGGCTGTTCCACCGCCACCCCGGCCGTTACTCGGCCGCCCGTCTGGCCCTGTTCGCAACCACGGGCGTGGCCCTGCTCGGTTACTACCTGTATCCACTGGCGCCGCCACGCCTGATGAACGGCGGCCACTTCATCGACACCGTCCTGGTCCATCACACCTGGGGTTCGATGGCCTCGGGCAACTTCAAGAACATGTCGAACCAGTACGCGGCGATGCCCTCGATGCACATCGGCTGGTCGCTCTGGTGCGGCCTGACCATCTTCGCGCTGGCCTCCGCCCCCTGGGCGCGCATCCTGGGCCTGCTCTACCCGACGGTCACCCTGTTCGTGATCGTGGCGACGGCCAACCACTTCTGGCTGGACGCGCTGGGTGGCATGACGTGTCTGGCCTTCGGTTACGCGGTCTCGTACGCCTGGTACGGCTCGCTGCCGCACCACCTCACGAAGCAGGTGCCGCTGCCGCGGGGGAGGTCGCGGCCGGCCGGCCTGTCCACGGGCGCACCGATCCGCGCCGACCGCCCTGCGCCGGACGTGGCGGCGCGCCGCTGAGGGCTTCGTCCTCGATCGCCGGACGAGCTCGACCGGGCCGGCCGGAACCGCTTTCACGGTTCAAGAAGCAACGCGGAAGAACTCCGACGGCAGTTCGGTGAAAGCGCGGGCCCCTCAGGGAAAATGTGCTCCAGGAACGGCCGATACCGCGCCGTAAACGCATCGCCTCTGTCGCGTTCACGCACCTCGCGAACCCGCCGCACAGAGCGCCCACCGGGCAATCCGCCGCGCATTCCACGCGCCCGGAGTCGCGGCACGAGTGGCGTGCGGGACGCGGGTCTGGCCGATATCAGAGGCTGGTCGGGCGTTCACCGGAATGGGTAGCATGCCCCTTTGTGACTATGCCGTTACCCATGCCCAGTAACGCCCGGACTGCCGCCGAGTTCGTCGCCCTGCTGCGTACCGCGAAAAACCGGTCCGGCCTCTCTTATCGGGCGTTGGAGCGCAAGGCTCGAAAGGTCGGCGACCACTTGCCGGTGAGCACCCTGGCGAGCGCGCTCGGCCGGGGATCGCTACCGAAAGAGGACGTGGTGGCGGCACTGGTCCGGGCGTGCGGCGGTAACCCGGCGACGGTGAAGGAATGGGTCGAGGTGCGTGCGGCGCTGGCCCAGCGGGAGAGCTCCGCACGAGCAAAGGACGTGCCCTGGTCGTCCCAGGCGCTGCCGGGCCTCGCCGCCGGGCACGGTGACGAGGATGAGGGCGAGGAGCCCGGCCGGCAGCTCGTGCCCTGCCTGCTCCCGGCGGACCAGTCCCTGTTCGTGGGTCGGCAGGACGAGTTGAGCACGGCATGCCGGGTGCTGGACCGGGAGGGACCGGGGCCGGTGATCCTTTTGGCCACCGGCCCTGCCGGTGTCGGCAAGACGGCCTTCGCCGTACGCGCGGGGCACCTGCTGGCCTCACGCTTCCCGGACGGCCAGCTGTACGTGGACCTGCGGGGGTTCGATGACGAACCGGCCGAGCCGTTCACGGTCCTGGGGGCGTTCCTCCGCGCGCTCGGCGTACGCGGAGGCGCCGTGCCCCCCGAAATGACCAGCCGCATCCATCTCTACCGCACCCTGCTGGCCCAGCGACAGACGCTGATCGTCCTGGACAACGCGGCCGATGCCCGGCAGGTGAGCGACCTCCTTCCCAACGGCACACGCTGCGCCGCCGTCGTCACCAGCCGGACCACGCTGGCCGACATGAGCGGGCACCGGCTTCCCCTCTGCGTACTCGACTCCGCGACAGGGCTGGCCCTGCTGCGCGAGATGCTGGGCCCCGACCGGACCGCCGCGGAGTCCGACTCGGCGCGCTCCATCGTCGAAACCTGCGGCGGGCTTCCCCTCGCGGTATGGGTCGCCGGGGCCCGCCTGGCCGCGCGGCCGCACTGGCCGCTGAACAAGGTCGCCCGGGCGCTCGCCGACGAGCAGCGCAAGCTCGACGAGCTGGCCGTCGGGCACATCGCCGTAAGGGCGAGCCTCGAGCTGACCTACCGGGGAATGGCCCCGACGACACAGCACGCGCTGCGCCTGCTCTCGCTGCTGCCCATGGCCGACTTCGGTGCCTGGGCCCTGGCCGCCCTGCTGGGCGTGGGCCTGTCCGAGGCGGAGAACGTGCTCGATGACCTGGTGGAGGTACATCTCGTCGGGGTCCGGGTCGTCGGCGCGACCGGGTTCCGCTATCAACTGCACGACCTGGTGCGGGTGCTCGGCCGCGAGCGGGCCCGGAGCGAGGTCGGACGGCAGGAGCGCGCCGCGGCCCTCACCCGGCTCCTAGGCACGAGCCTCCACCTCGCCGACCTCGCCGCAGACACGATCAGCGTCGACTTCCAGGGCGTCTCCCAGACCGATCTGGTCTCCTGGCGGCTCTCCCCCACGGACACGGACCAGCTCCTCGTCACTTCCCTGGCCTGGTTCACCGAGGAGCGCCAGTTCCTCATCAGTGTGGCCGACCAGGCGCTGGACAGAGCGGACACCGCACCGGCGGCCGGGCTGGCCACAGCGTTGACGACACTCTTCCAGGTCGGCAGTCACTTCGACGACTGGGAGCGGCTGCAGGAACGGGCGTTGAAAGCGGCGCTGCACGTCGGCGACAAGCGCAGCGCCTCTCAGCTCCACCGCTGCCTCGGCGAACTCACCACCATCCTCGACCGCTATCCGGAGGCGCTGGCCCACTTCGAGCAGGCCCTGCTTCTGGCCGAGGGGCTGGGGCCGTCGTACCGGGCCAGTGCCACGGCCGGGCTCGCGTACGTGCACCGGCTCCTCGGCCAGTACGCTGCGGCCGTACTGCGGTTCGAAGAGGCCGCCGAGCTGGCCCGGGCAGCCGACAACGTCAACTGTCTCGTGTACGTGACCAACGGCATCGGCGTCATCGACCTCGAGCATGGCCGCGTCGAGGCGGCCGTGGAGCACTTCACGGAGTGTCTGCGGGTGAGCCGGAGCGAGGGCTATCGGCCCGGCGAGGCACAGGCCCTGCGGTGTCTGGGGCAGAGCCATCGCGCCCTCGGCGCCTACGCCCCTGCCGCCGACTCCTTCCGGCTGGCCGCCGCGATCAGTGAGGACCTCGGCGACCGGCTCGGCGCCACCCACGCGACCTGCTGGCTCGGGGACGTCCTGGTGCGCCGGGGAGCCGCTCGCGAGGGCCGCCGGCTGCTGGCCCGGAGCCTGTGGACGTATCGCGAATTCGGCAACCTGTGGGGTGAGGCGGCCACGCTGTACGCGCTGGCGGAGGCGCAGCTGTCGGCCGGCCGTCCGGAGCAGGCACGTCGACGTGCCGAGGCCGCCGTCGGGCTGTGGCGGCACATCGGTGCCCGGGCGTGGCTGGCCACCGGCCTCGAAACCCTGGCGAAGGCCCATGCATTGGCCGGTGACCATGTGGCCGCGGCTCAGGCTCGCGACGCGGCGACGGCGGCGCGGACGGCCCAGGGCGGCTCCGGCCCATGATCCGTCCCCGAGCGGCGGGGCGGCCGTCGGCCTCACCTCGCACCGTGGTCCGCGATCCGTAGGGTGGCGCCGCGGCGGATCCGGCAGAGGACCACCGCGGTGAGCAGGTCGACCGGCACCGGCCCGGTATGGCGGGAGTCGTAACTGGCCTCGTGGTTGTCGCCCAGAACGAACACATGCCGGGCCGGGACGACGTCCGTTGAGGAGGGCGGCCCCGGCATCCGGTCTCCGGGAAGGGCGGCAACGCGTTTGATCATGGAGGTGGGCAGGGGTTCTCCGGGGGTGATGTCCTCCTCGTCCGCGCCGGCCGGGTCGGCCGCCGCTCGCATCCGGATCGCGACGACCGCTCCCCGGCGCACCAGGCGTGCCGGCACCCTGAGCGCCAGGAGCCGGTCCCCGTCCCGGTAGGTGGGGAGCATGCTGGAGCCGCTGACGTCGAGCAGGGTGCAGCGACGGCGGAGCAGGAACGCCGCCGCCGGGACCAGGGCCGCGAGCGCGGTGACGGTCACCGCCGCGCACACGGAGCGCCCCTTCACCGACCGCCTCACGAGCCCGGGCCGGGCAGGGAAAGGGGGTGTGTCACGTCCGCCTCCTCACGTGCGGTGTCGTCCGTCCGCTCGCGGTAGCCACTGGACTGGAGCGTGAACAGCCGGTGATAGGTGCCGCCGCGGCCCAGGAGGTGCGCGTGGTCACCGAGTTCGGTGATCCTCCCGTCTTCCAGGACCGCGATGGTGTCGGCGTCCTTGACCGCGCCGAGCCGATGGGAGATCAGTACGCTGGTGTGTCCGGCCCGGCGGGCCCGCAGCCGGGTGTGGATCTCGTGCTCGGCGGCCGGGTCCAGGCCGGAACTGGGTTCATCGAGGATCAGCAGGTCCGCGTTCGCGCGCAGGAACGACCGTGCGAGGCCCATCCGTTGCCACTGCCCCCCGGACAGCTGCACGCCGGATGTGTTGTCGTCCTCGGCCCAGAACGTGCGGCTGAGAAGGGTGGAGTATTCGTGCGGCAGCCGTGCGATGTCCTCGTGCAGGCCCGCCAGCCGTGCCGCCTTCTCGCACTGGCCGGGTGCGTCGAGGGCGCTCAGGTCGCCGATGCCGATGTTCTCCCGGACGGTGAGTTCGTAACGCATCGGATCCTGGAAGGTGGCCGCGATGCGTCGCCGGAGCTCCGTCGGATCCATGTCGCGAAGGTCGGTGCCGTCCCAGAGGATTCGGCCGCGGGTGGGGTCGTAGAACCGGCACACCAGCTTCACCAGCGTCGACTTCCCCGAGCCGTTGACCCCCACGAGCGCCAGGGCCTTCCCGGCCTCGATCCGCAGGTCGACGCCTCGCAGCACCCAGGGCATCCCCTCCTCGTAGCGAAACCACACATCCCGCAGTTCGATGACGTCACGCAGGGGCGGGACCGGGGTGGGGCGACGGGGGGTGGGGAGGTCGGGGCCGAGCCCCACCACGGTGACGTAGTGATCGAACATCATCAGGGAGTGGTGTACCTGCCCGGTCTCACTGGCCAGTCCGCCGATGCCGCTCTGGACGGCGGGGATGGCGGCCAGCAGCAGGGAGACGTCGCCAACCGTCATGGTTCCTCGTGCGGCGGACTCGACCGCCCACAGCAGCGCGGCCCCCGCCAGGACGGAGGCGGCGACCTGCAAGGACGACTGCACGCGCAGCTCTCTGCGGTCCATCAGCTCCCGGAGAGCGTCGGCCTTGCGGCGCTCGGCCAGCAAACGCTCCCGCAGGAAGCGCCCCGCGGCGTAGAGCCGGATCTCCTTCGCGGCCTCCACGCTCGACAACAGCGCTGCGTAGAAGAGCTCCCGGCGCTCGGTGGGACTGATCTCCCAGAAGGTGGCGGCACGCCGGCGGCTGAGCATGACCTCCGCCCAGAGCACGGGGGCGCCGGACAGCGACACGACGACGGCGATCAGCGGATGCAGGACCGCGAGGGAACCGATGAAACCGACGAGGAGGACGGAGCTGCGGACGATGCCCGCCACCCCCTGGACCACCTGGAAGGGGGCGAGCCCACCGGCGTGCTGCGCCAGCCTGAGCTGGTCCAGGAACTCCGGGTTCTCGAAGCGGCGCAGTCCCACGAAGCCGTCGACGGAGGCATGCAGTCGTTCCTGGACGAGAAGGCTGGTCGCGCGCGTCATCCTGGCCTGGAGGTAGCCGGTGAGCTGGGGGGCACAGGCCAGCACCACGCCGACGACGGCCAGTGAGAAGGCAGGGGCGAAAGCCTCTCGTACGCCGGTGCCTGCCGCGAGCCCGTCCAGGATGTCCTTGACCAGCCAGGTGACCACCACAGGTGCTGCGGCGGCGACCAGGGTCACTGCCAGATATCCGGTCATCATGACGGGAGTGGCACGGACGGCAAGACCGAGGGCCTGAATCACGGCGCGGTGGAGCGGCGCCGTACGGGGCGGTGCGGCGGTCCCCGGGGCGGGGCTCATGCCCGCCCGGCCGGTACGGCGGTGAGGACCGAGTCCCCGACGGCGGCCACCGTGGGCGGTTCCCCGTCCGGAGCCGAGACGGCGAACTGGGAGGGGAAGCCGCTGACTCCGAACGCGGTCGTGCAGGGGCCGTCGGATTCCTCCCGTACAACCCGTGCCACGGACGCGAGTTGCTCGGTCATCTCCCGGGCCTCTTCCTCGTGCTGCTGCTCGCCGCTGCCCGACACCACGACGGCGATCACCTGGCGGCGGCCTTGGAGTGCGGTGGCCTTCTCGACGAAGCGGGGCAGCTTGTCCCGGCACGGTTGGCAGCCCGGCGTGAAGAACGACACCACGGCGCCGTCGGCGAGATCGCGTTCCGTGAGCCGCACGCCCTCGGAGCACCGGGTGCTGAAGGGTTCCACGACGGCGCCTACGGAGATGCCGCCCTCTTCGGTGAGGACCGGGGCGGCGGAGGACCGGTCCCGTAGACGGCGGAGGACCGCGAGCGTCAGCATCAGGTCCAGTGCGCAGAGCGCGGCGACAACCACGAGGGCTATGGCCAGGTAGAGCATGGTCGGCCTCTTCTCGGTAGAGGGATCAGATGCTCGTACGGGTCGGGGCGGTGGGGACGGGCCGCAGCAGCGCCACCAGTTCGTCTCCGACCACCAGCACGAGAGCGGCCGTCGCCCCGCACAGCCAGGCGGCGAACCGGGCCTGCCAGGAGAGGTGTCCGCTCTCCGCCACTCCGGGGACGGCCACCACCGCGACCACGAGGAGCACGGCGTTGCGTACGAGTTGGGGCGGGCCGACGGGGCCGGCCGAGGTGCCGAAGCACCGGCAGGGCACGCGTGTTCCGGCGCGCAGGGCGCGGGCGACGGCGTAGGTGAACGAGGCCAGCAGGCCGATCGCCGTCAGGAGACCGATCAACGTTGCCGGCCGGTCGCCGTGCGGCCACGGAACGGCCAGGAGCAGCACGGTCGTCGCTTCCGCGAAGACGACTCCCGCCGCGAGGACACCCGCCCGCGCGGCGGGTACTCGGCCCAGTTTCGCCACGGCGTGCTTGAACGCGAGGAACGACGCCGCGTTCCTGACCTTGCCGGGGACAGCCGCTGCGAAGACGAGGACGAGCGAGGCCTGGCTCAACGCCGAGACGAATTCCACTGGGTCTCCCTGGGAGAGATCCGTGGCCCGGCCCTGGCGCGGGCCGGGCCACGAGACGTGTGTCGCACGGTGCCCGAGGTGGAGCGGTCCCCTCGGCGGTGGCGGCAGGTGACGGCGCCAGGAGGCCGAGGGGAGGGCGACTGCCCTGTGCCTCCGCAGGGGTTCACGGAGTCGGGGCAGGCTCCGGCTTACGAGCAGCCGCAGTGCGCGAACTCGCGCCTGTTGAAGTCACAGGACCAGACGCGCTGCGTGTAATTGCTGTAGTTGGCGCACGTGCCGTTGATGCACCGGTAAATCCAGTAGCCGGTGCACGCGCTCACCGTCTCCTGCGGCACCAGTCGTTCCAGCATGCGGTCGGCCAACCCACGTACGGTCTTCATGGTGTGATGTCCCTTCCGTCGGGTCTTCTCTGGCGATTGCTCCGGGGCGCCGGACCGCACGTGTCGGTCCTCCCAGCGGTGCGGGAGGCGCCCCACCGGTCGGCCGGCCAGGTGTCCTGGTCGGCCGGGGCAGCACAGAGTCTTCGCCGGGCTGCGGTCGGTGACAATGGCCAGAGGTGTTCGGGACTGTTCGGGACACCGCGCGAAAGGGGTGTCACGGCGCCTGGATCGCGTGCAGCGGTGTCTCGGTCCGGCGTCCGCCGGGACTCTCCGGTACGCGGTGGCTGTTCGCGCCGCTGACCAGGGCGGAGTGTCCCCGCCTCGCGCAGGCCCTGGCCGCGGTGGGCATGGGCCGGGCGGACGCGGCGTTCGAGCTGGCGCTGGGCGCGTTCATCGGGCACTGCCGCGCGCTGCTGGATGCGGAGGACGCATCGAGCCCGTCCGGCGCCTCAGGACATCTCTTCAGCCCGTCCGGCGCCTCAGGACATCTCTTCAGCCCGTCCGGCGAGTTGACGACCGGAGCCCCGGGAAGGGCCCTGCGCCCCAGCGGGCGCACCCCCTCACGCCCCGTAGAACCGCTCCTCCACCACCGCCCGCGCCCGCCGCGTAATCCGCCGGTAGTCGTCCAGCATGTCCCCGACATGCCCCGGCTCGTACCCCAAGTACCGTCCCACCGCGGTGAGTTCACGCGGCCCGGACGGAAACGTGTCGCCCGGCCGCCCCCGTACCAGCATCACCGCATTGCGGACCCGTGTCGCCAGCACCCAGGCCTCGTCCAGCGTCTGCGCGTCCTCGCCGGAGATCAGCTCCGCCGCGCACGCCGCGGCCAGCGCCTCGCGGGTACGGGTCGTCCGCAGCCCAGGTTCCACCCAGCCGTGCTGCATCTGCATCAGCTGGACCGTCCACTCGACATCGCTCAGCCCGCCGCGCCCCAGCTTGGTGTGGAGCGTCGGGTCCGCGCCGCGCGGCAGCCGTTCGGACTCCATCCGGGCCTTCAGACGCCGGATCTCGCGGACCGCGTCCTCCCCGAGGCCCTCCATCGGGAAGCGCAGCGGATCGATCAACTCGATGAAGTCACGGCCGAGTTCCTCGTCACCGGCCATCGGCTCGGCGCGCAGCAGCGCCTGACTCTCCCAGACCAGCGACCACCGCCGGTAGTAGGCCTCGTACGATCGCAGCGTACGCACCAGCGGCCCGCTCTTGCCCTCCGGCCGCAGATCCGCATCGATGATCAACGGCGGGTCGGCGGTGGGAAGTTGCAGCAGTCTCCGCACTTCGGAGACCACCTGGTTCGCGGCCCGGCCGGCCTCCTGCTCGTCGACGCCCTCGCGCGGTGAGTGGACGAACAGCACATCGGCGTCGGAGCCGTATCCGAGCTCATGTCCGCCGAAACGGCCCATGCCGATGACCGCGAACCGGGTGGGGAGGGTGTCCCCCCACTGTTCGCGTACGGCGGCGCGCAGGGCGCCCGCGATCGTGACGGCGTTCAGATCGGTGACGGCGTTGCCGACCCGGTCGACGAGGGCCCCGGGGTCCTCCTCGGCGGGTCGCTCCTCCGTACCGTACGAGCCGATGAGGTCCGCTGCCGTGGTCCGGAACAGCTCGCGCCGCCGCACCCCACGCACCGCGGCGACGGCGGATTCGGCACCCTCCGCGCGCCCCACCGCGGCCAGTACCTCCTGCTCCAGGTGCTCCCGGCTGCGCGGCTTGAGCCCCTGCGGATCGCCGAGGATTGCCACCGCCTCGGGCGCACGGAGCAGCAGGTCCGGGGCGAGCCGGCCGGCCGAGAGCACCCTGGCGAGGTTCTCCGCGGCCGCACCCTCGTCCCGCAGCAGCCGCAGGTACCAGGGGGTCTTGCCGAGTGCGTCGGACACCTTGCGGAAACCGAGCAGCCCGGCGTCCGGATCGGCGGAGTCCGCGAACCAGCCGAGCAGCACCGGAAGCAGGG
Organism: Streptomyces sp. NPDC002785; assembly: GCF_040295565.1. NCBI lineage: Bacteria > Bacillati > Actinomycetota > Actinomycetes > Kitasatosporales > Streptomycetaceae > Streptomyces > Streptomyces sp. NPDC002785. The sequence continues at coordinate 12,645 of NZ_JBEOVN010000162.1, forward strand.
TGCGCTGGATGGCGGCCTTGCGGGACACCCCGGACGACAGCGCCTCCAGGTGCCGGAGCGCGGCGACCGGGTCGGCGTATCCGAGGGCTTCGAGCCGGTGTTCGGCCGCCTTCGCGCTGAGCCGGGACTCGCCGGGCGCGAGCTGGGCGACGGCGTCGAGCAGTGGCCGGTAGAACAGCTTCTCGTGCAGCCGCCGCACCACGGTGGCGTGCCGCTTCCACGCCTGGTTGAGTTCGGTGATCGGGTCCGTACGCATCCCGAGGGAGCGCCCGAGCCGCCGCAGATCCGGCTCGTCCTCGGGGACAAGGTGGGTGCGGCGCAGCCGGTAGAGCTGGATGCGGTGCTCCATGGCGCGCAGGAAGCGATACGCGTCGTCCAGCTGCGCGGCGTCCACCCGCCCGACATAGCCGCCCGCGGCGAGTGCGCGCAGGGCGATCAGGGTGGTGCCGCTGCGCAGGGTGGCGTCGCTGCGGCCGTGCACCAGCTGGAGCAGCTGTACGGCGAATTCGACGTCCCGCAGCCCGCCGGGACCGAGCTTGATCTCACGGTCTATGCGGTCGGCGGGGATGTTGTCGACGACTCGGCGGCGCATCTTCTGTACGTCGGCGACGAAGTTCTCGCGCTCCGCGGCCTGCCATACGAGCGGCGAGACGGCCTCGACGTACTCCGCGCCCAGTTCGGGGTCGCCGGCCACCGGCCGGGCCTTGAGGAGCGCCTGGAACTCCCAGGTCTTGGCCCAGCGCTGGTAGTAAGCGAGGTGCGAGGACAGCGTCCGCACGAGGGGCCCGTTGCGGCCCTCGGGGCGGAGGTTGGCGTCGACGGGCCAGATGGTGCCCTCGACCGTCGTGTCGGAGCAGATCCGCATCATGTGCGCGGCCAGTCGGGTGGCGGCCTGGACGGCCGCGCTCTCCTCGTAGCCTTCGACCGGTTCCGCGACGAAGATGACGTCGACGTCGGAGACATAGTTCAGCTCATGCCCACCGCACTTGCCCATCGCGATGACGGCGAGCCGGCACTGGGCGGCGTCGGAGGGTGCGGCCGTACGGGCGATGGCGAGCGCCGCCCGCAGGGTCGCCGTGGCCAGATCGGCCAGTTCGGCGGCGGCCTCGGCGACGTCCGTCGTGCCGCACACATCGCGGGCCGCTATGGCCAGCAGGCAGCGACGGTAGGCGACGCGCAGCGAGTCGGGGTCGTCGGCCCCGGCGAGCCCCTGCTCGAATTCGGCCACCCCGGGGTGCAGATCGGTTGCCTCGTAGGTGACGAGCGCATGCCAGTCGCGGGGGTGGCGGGCGAGGTGGTCCCCGAGTGCCTCGGACGCCCCGAGCACCCCGAGCAGCCGGTCCCGCAGCGGTTTGGCGGTGACGAGGGTGTCCAGGAGGATCTGCCGCTCGTCCGGCTCCTCGGCCTCCACCAGCCGGACGACGCCACGCAGTGCCAGATCGGGGTCGGCGGTGGCTCCGAGGGCGTCGAGAAGCACCGGATCGGAGCGTACGGACGACAGCTCGGGCAGGTCGAGGAGCCGCTCGGCGGCGGAGGGGTCGGTGAAACCGTGCCGCAGCAGTCGGGTGAATGTACTGCTTCTACGCCCCGGCACCGTCGTCATTCCGTGCTCTCCTGCTCGCCGCCCACACACATTCCAGCGTTCCGAGCCTAGCCCCGCACCGATGAATTCGTAGCGCGTGCGCCGGGAGGGGATCGACGTGGTGGCCGGGGGCCGGGCGGAGGAACAGGGCCTGAAGGACGACGCGCTGGACGGCGCGCCGCCCCGCATGGGGGTGGACCTGGACGCCGGTACGGGGGTGGTCCGGCGGAAACCGGAGCCCTGAGCACGGACCGGGCCCGGTGGCCGGGTCCGGTCTCGGTCACCGGTCCGCGCTCGGTCATCGGCCCGTTCTCAGAGCCTGTCGGATGCCCTCTGACCCGCGCTCGGCCGCCGGTCCGGAATCAGTCGCCGGACGGGGCCGGGCGGCCGGGACCGGGCCGGGTCGCGATGACGACGGTCGCGTACAGCTCGTCGGAGGTGACCACGCGCGGGATCAGGCCGCTGCGGGCGACGGTCTCTTCGGCCCGTGCCGCCTGCCGTTCGCTCGTCTCGACCAGCAGATGCCCACCCGGTGCCAGCCATCGCGGAGCCTCGGCGGTGACCCTCCGCAGGACGTCGAGGCCGTCCCTGCCCCCGTCGAGTGCGACCCGTGGCTCATGGATACGGGCCTCCGGGGGAAGCAGTTCGACGTCCTGCGTCGGTACGTACGGCACATTGGCGAGCAGAATCTCCACCCGGCCGCGCAACGAGCCGGGGAGCGGCTCGAAGAGGTCGCCCTCGTACACCCGGCCCGCGTCGCCGACGTTGCGGCGGGCGCACCGTACAGCTGTGGGTTCGACGTCGGCGGCGTGCAGTTCGATCCGGTCCAGCGTTGCGGCGAGCGCGGTGCCGAGGGCTCCCGAACCGCAGCAGAGGTCGACGGCGACCGCCCCTGGCCCGGCGAGGGCGGCGGCCTGCCGGACCAGGAACTCGGTGCGGCGGCGGGGTACGAAGACGCCGGGGTCCACGGCGATCCGAAGACCGCTGAACTCGGCCCACCCGAGGACGTGTTCGAGGGGCAGACCGGCGGCCCGCCGTTCGACCATGGCCGCGAGTTCGGCGTGGTCGGCGGCCGTGGAGACGATCAACTCCGCCTCGTCCTCGGCGAATACGCAGCCGGCGGCGCGGAGTGTGGTGACGATGGAGGAAACGGCGAGCGGTGAAGCGGAAACCGACATGAAGCGGAGCCTTTCGGGAAAGCCGATGGGCGCTCCGCAGCCGATTATGTCGGGTCGACCACGCGATCGTGAGGGATGAGCACCCAGCCTGATACAGCGGTAATGGGTCTCACCTCCTTGGTCGGTCCCCGTGTTGGGAGGCGTCACACTACCTCATACCGACCGGCACATGGGGGGCGGCGTCGCGCCTCAGGTGATGTGTCCGGCCGGGAAGGCATGGCTGTGCCCCACGCCGCCGGGGTTTCCGGGGCGTGGGGGCACACGTACGAACGCGGGGCCTGCTACCGGGCCTATTCGCAGTGCACTGCCCTTCAGGGCAGTGGTGAGCGAATCTGAGAAGTGCTCTGACCTCAGCTGTGGGCACGGATCCGCGCTGTTGGCCTCGGTCCAGGTCAGTGCGGCCGGTTTTGTTGCTCGATGTACTGCTTCACGATGCTGAGCGGCGCGCCGCCGACGGACCCGGCGAAGTACGAGCCGGACCACAGGCGCTGTGCCCGCCAGTAGTGGCGGACGAGATCGGGGAACTCCCGGCGGAGCCTGCGCGAGGACACGCCCTTGAGCGAGTTCACCAGTTTCGAGACGGCGACCTTGGGCGGGAAGTTCACGAGCAGGTGGACGTGGTTGGCCTCTCCGTTGAACTCCACCAACTCGGCCTCGAAGTCCTCGCACACGGCCCGCATGATCTCCTCGCACCGCGTCAGGTGCCGATTGTTGAACACGGGATGCCGATACTTCGTCACGAAAACCAAGTGGACATGCATACGGAAAATGCAGTGACGACCTTTGCGAACATTCTCATCGATACCCATAAACCAATTGTGTATCGTGATCGGCGTGCAGCTTCGGTACAGCTTTCCGCCTGTACCCGAGCGCTGGTCAGCGCACAGCGTTGGCAGGGGCGTTCGGGTGTGCGCGGGTGGTCTACAACGACGCGCTTCGCGCTCGGGAGACCGCCCGCAGCGAGGGGCTGCCATTCCCGAAAGCCGGCGACCTGTCCAAGCAGCTCATTACCAAGGCGAAGCAGACCCCGCAGCGGGCCTGGCTCGGCGAGGTGTCTGCCGTCGTCCTCCAGCAGTCCCTACGGGATCTGGACACCGCCTACAAGAAGTTCTTCGACGGCCTGAAGGGCAAGCGCCCCCGCATGGGCGCACCCCAGTACAAGTCGCGGAAGGACACCCGGCAGGCCGTCCGGTTCACCGCGAACGCCCGCTGGTCCATCACCCCGGGCAGGAAGCTGCGCCTGCCGAAGATCGGCGACCTCAAGGTGAAGTGGTCCCGGACGCTGCCATCGACGCCGTCCACGGTAACGGTCATCAAGGACAGCGCGGGCCGGTACTTCGCGAGCTTCGTCGTGGAGACCGGCCCGACCGAGGTGCTGCCAAAGGCCACACCCGAGGTGGGCATCGATCTCGGCCTCGGGCACTTCGCGGTCCTGTCGAACGGCACGAAGATCGACTCTCCGCGCTTCCTGCGCCGTGCGGAGAAGCGACTGAAGAAGGCGCAGCGCGCCCTCTCCCGCAAGGAGAAGGGATCGAAGAACAGGGACAAGGCCCGGCAGAAGGTCGCCCGCGCACACGCCCGGGTGGCCGACGCGCGCCGCGAATTCCATCACCAGCTCTCCACGAGGCTGATTCGCGAGAACCAAGCGGTCGCCGTGGAGGACCTGGCGGTGAAGGGACTCGCCCGCACGCGTCTGGCCAAGTCCGTCCACGATGCCGGATGGTCGGCGTTCGTGACCATGCTGGAGTACAAAGCCGCCCGGTACGGGCGCACCTTCATCCGGATCGGGCGGTTCGAGCCGACCTCGCAGGTGTGCTCGGCATGCGGCGCCAAGGACGGCCCCAAGCCCCTGCACGTCCGTGTGTGGTCATGTGGGGCGTGCGGGGCGGTCTTGGACCGGGACATCAACGCGGCGGTCAACGTCGCCAAGGCGGCCGGACTGGCCGTGTCAGCCCGTGGAGCGCAGGTAAGACCGGGACTCGTCCCGGCACCGCGCAGCGAAGCGGGAACCCACCCGAAACCGCAGCCCTCGACGGCACGGTAGGCGGGAATCGCCGTCCTTCAGGACTCCGTTGGGAAATCCGCAAAGCGGCGGTCTGTAGTGGTCGGGATGGCATGATCGTCTTGTCTGTGGGCGGGAGGGGTCGGGGTGTCGTTGGA
>NZ_JBEOVN010000163.1:0-9681 GCF_040295565.1 Streptomyces sp. NPDC002785
TCCTGACGATCCTGACCGCCAAGGCTGAAAGCGCCGGACGGGAAGTGATGGCCGTGGACCCCCGCAACACCTCCCGGCGGTGCCCCGCATGCGGCGGGCATCTTCTGGTGCTGGCCGGTGAAGGAGTTCCGGATGGAGCCCATCTGCACCTCGAAGACAGCAACGGACTGGAAGACGGGTCCGTCGGCCTGGTCCTGGAGCGCAGCGACGAAGAGTGAGCGGGTTCCTCGCGGTCGCAGCAGGAGCTGACATTCAAAGCTGACATCAACGAGGGCGGATGACCGCGATCGTACGCGGCTTGCCGTGGCAGGGGTGAGCGGCAGTCCCTTCCTGGTGGCGGCACGATGGCCGAACTTAAAATGCGGTGGTCAATCGGCCATCCAGAGGTAGTGGTTCATGGTGGTGCCAGATGAGATAACGGTCTTCCTGGCGCAGTTCCGCAGAACCCCATTCGACACGCATCATGCCTCGGTCCATGGAGCAGGCGTAGGCGACCAGAACGAGGCGGATGTTCTCGGGGAGGAGCCCAAGGTCGGGGTGGACTTCGGATTCTTCGAGCTCATCCAGGCCAAGGTCGAGCATCTGTTGCATGGGCTCCGGGCCATGCCGGCGAATCAGTTCGGCACGGAATCCCGTAGCCCGCCGCAGGCGAGCAGCTGTGACTGGGACATCCTTCTTCGCGTAGCGAATCGGGTAGATCACGTGGTCAGCAACGATCACCATGGTGCGCCCGTGGAGGCGCACCGGCGTGGCATCCGCCAAGGCTCCAAGGCCAACTGCAAGTTCCTCGTACTGCACGGCATATAGCCCGTGGCCATATGCCTCGAGAGTCTGGGTGTGGACCCCCTCGTGCCCGTTGCGGGCCCTTGTATGAGCCCGCAGGAGGCAAGCCGGGATCACGTCCACCAGGTCGCTAGCCACATCACCGAAGGTTGCACGTGCCCACATACTTGCTGAACCCACGAGGTACCGCCCTCCCTGTCGGGCGCCGGAGCGCCGAGCAGCAACACTTGAAACCGTGCGTGGTGTCTGCGAGGCACGCAAGATGGCAGCGGCGCACGGCAGGCGCACAAATGTCACGGAGGGGGTCGGTGGCGCTGAGAACCGGCCACCAACGATGCGAGTCCGCGCCGCAGTGCGTGCCAGATCCGTGCCGGATCGAGCGGTCAACCACGGTCACTTGGAGCCCGTAGGGGTGCAGGAACCCATCGAACAACTCAACGCCACCGCACGCATGGTGACCAGCGAGGACGTGTCCGCGAGCGGTGCCAGGCCTACAAAGCAGATGTCGGCGGTTCGAAACCGTCCGCGCCCACCAGTTTGACCAGCAAGGTCACAAGAGAAGCCCAGGTCAGAGCACTTCTGGCCGGGGCTTCTCTGTATTTCCATGCACTTTGACTATACGTCCAGGCACTCTGACCACACCCTCACTACCGCGACCCGTCCCCTAAGTGCCCCTTAATATCCCCTAAATGATTTTGAGGAAGTGCAGGTCAGAGGTCGGATGCGGGAAATGCGCAAGCGGCCCGCCCCCCAAGGGACACCGCCATAATGGAAGCCTTGGCAGACCTGCCGCCCATGGTGATGTCCGACCTGTTCGGGATTCACCCCAAGACGGCGGAGTGCTGGGCAGCTTTCACCGGCGGGAGCTGGATCGACTACTTGGCCATCGTCCAAACGAAGGCCCGCCAGGAGGAGTCCGGGTTGTCCAGGTCGGAGGCATGAACCATCACTCGTGTCGATCCCCCCTGGGCGGGACAGCACTTCCAGCCGAAATGCTCCCGGCTGAGCCCCCCAGTCCTCCACCCCCGCAAGGCGACAAGAATCGAAACATTGATTTACTGGCTTGTTTGATAATAGAGCAAGTATTCACCTGACTTATCGGCTCATCAAGTCCTCGAAGATGGCAGCCGACACCGGTTCGATGAAGGGGATTTCGGCATGGCGGATTGGGTGAAGGTCGCAGGCAGTCTCACCGCGATTTCGGCGGGGTCCAGGACAACCGTGTGGGGTGTGAACGCGGCGAGCGCCATCTACCGGTACACCAACTACGACGCCAACCCGTGGATCAACATCCCGGGGGCGCTGAGCGACATCGGTGCCGCGGCAGACGGCACTGTGTGGGGTGTCAACGGGGGCAACCAGATCTTCCGGTATGCCGGGGACCAGGGGGCTTCGAACCCGTGGGTGAACATCTCCGGCAGCCTGGTCCGCATCGATGCGGGATCCCGGACGAACGTGTGGGGGGTGGACTCCGCCAGCGCCATCTACCGGTACACCAACTACGACACCAACCCGTGGATCAAGATTCCCGGGGCGCTGAGTGACATCGGCGCTGCGGCGGACGGCACCGTGTGGGGTGTCAACGGCGGGAACCAGATCTACCGGTACATCGGAGACCAGGACAGCTCGAACCCGTGGAAGAGCGTCCACGGCAGCCTCAAGCGCATCGCGGTGGGTTCCCGGACGAACGTGTGGGGCGTCGATCCCGCCGGCAGCATCTACCGGTACACCAACAACGACGCCAGCGGCGTCAACCCGTGGATCAACATCCCCGGCACCGCCACCGACATTGCCGCTGGCGCCGACGGCACCGTGTGGCACATCAACAGCGGCGGCGAGATCTACCGGTACACCGGCGACCAGCCGAACTGATCCCCGCTCCGCCGTCCTTGCGGGCCCCCGGCCGAGACAGACCAGGGGCCCGCACTCGTGTCCGGGTCGTTCCTGCACGTCGTCGTCCGGCTCGGCCGCATTCAGGTTGCGCAGCGGACGCAGCCCGCCGACCAGGGGAATACCGCAAGCCTCGAATACAAGCGCTTCACCAGTGGCACGCGGACACGGTCGACGCCTTGGTGGTCGGGTTTACAGGGCCGCGGCGTCGGCCGCATCATCTGGCCCTGGCGGTTGGGGACGAGGGCGGACCTGTCGGGCTGTCCGCCCGGCTGGAGCTGGTCCTCGCTGCGCGGATCGGCGGGGCCCTGGGCGGCGCGACGGTGGTGGGGGAGCGGCATGCCGGGGGTGAGTCATGCACCAGGGTGGAGACGGATCAGGTGGTGGAGGTACTGGCAGGGGCCGGGCGGCACGGGACGCTGACCGTGACCCGGATGCGATGAGCTACGGCACGTTGCCCTGCCAGTCCCACCGGTCCGATGCGTCGGGCCTGGGCTCGTACTCGGCGCGCCCCCGGACCGTAGGCGCCGATCTCTGTGATCAGCATGGCTCCGGTCGCACGTTCCTCGGCCGTCCAGCTGGTCACGTCCAGGAACAGCCCGTCGAGGGGGCCGCCGACCAGTTCCACGTCGGTCAGTCATGGGTGTGGTCACTCACGGCCGGGACGCCGCTTGAGCATGCGGTCCAGGTGACTCACTGCCTTGCGCTGGGTGTCCTGGACGAGGTGGGTCGTCAGTCAGCCGCCTTGGCGATGATGCGCTCCATCTCCTCCGGGCCGAAGGCCCGCAGAGTCGTGGAACGGACGTTGCCCACTCCACCGAGCTGCAGGAGTGCTGCCGTGGCAGTTTCGTCGTCGGGCGCCTCGACGATGGCCACGAGGTCGTACGGACCGACGGTCCAGTAGATGCTCAGGAGCTTCGCCCCGAGCTTCTGTACTGCTGACCCGAAGGCCTCGGCGCGCTTTGTGGTGTCCTTGTGGTTTCGGACCCCTTGATCGGTCCAGCTCAGCAAGGTGACGTACGTCGGCATGTTCTTTCACCTTCACGAGGAGACACATCGTGAGGCCAAGCCTGGAGATCTGGGCTGGAACCTGCACGAGATACGCACCCGAACGAGCAAGACGACCGACCACAGGCATCGAGGGAGCAGGCTGACATCCACGCCTGACATCAACCACAGCGGACACCAACGGGTCGCCGCGGTTCTCTGCGGAGCAGATGCAGTGATGCGGTGATACACCCGTAGCGGTTCAGGGCCGCTGTTATCGCGGATCGAACTCACAGCAAAGCAGATGTCGGCGGTTCGAAACCGTCCGCGTCGCTCCGCTCACCGCGCGCGGCACGGGCGCCGGCCGGGCCTGCGCTCCTGTCTCCGCCCCGCTCCGGCCCGGTCGGCAACCGCGTGGCTTCCCTCATGCCTCGGCCTGCTCGCCGCTCAGGAACGCCACGGGCCGGCCGGAGGAGGACCGGGCTCCTCCTTCACCCCCTCAGTTCAGTGCCGCCAAGGCCGCAGCCCCAGCTCCGTCGCCTGCCGCACCCGCGTCCGCAGGCGGTCGGTGTCCACGCCGTCGGCGCCCTCCTCGTCCATGAGTGCGTCGAGCGCGCCGCTCACCGCCCCCGTCAGCGCCCCGGCGAGCGCCGCTGCGGCCACCCGGTCCAGCTCGTCGGGGAACGCCGCGTGCAGCTCCTGCGCGATCTCCCGCTGCGCCGCGAGCTGGACTTGCAGCGCCTTGCCCCGCACCGCGGGGACGGTGTGGAACAGTCGCATCCGCACGGCGGCCATCGGGCTCACCATGTCGGCGTCGCTCTCGGCGATGGTGTCGAGCGCCCGCAGCAACACGTCCACCGGTCCCTCGGCCGGTTCGCGGTCGGCGATCGCTGCGATCGCGGCCCTCGCCCGCGCGTCGCTCTCGGGGAACAGGATGTCCTCCTTGCCCGCGAAGTACCCGAAGAAGGTCCGGGTGCCGATCTCCGCCGCCGCCGCGATCTCCGCAACGGTCGTCTCGTCGTACCCCTGGCGCTCGAACAGCTCCGCCGCCGCGTCGATCAGCGCCTGACGGGTACGCGCCCGCTTCCGTTCACGCAATGAGGGCTCTGGGGTGTCGTGCTCACGTCTGGCCATGGCTCGTAGATTACTGCATTGACAGCATACTTGCACTGGATGCAAATTCACATCGAGTGCACAAAAGATTCCGAGGCTGCATGGGAGAGCGCCATGGACACGCACGACAAGACTGTTCTCGTCACCGGTGCCACCGGGAACCAGGGCGGCGCGACCGCCCGTCACCTGCTCGCCGCCGGCTGGCGGGTCCGCGCCCTCGTCCGCGACGACCTGGACGACCGCACCTCCCTCGACGCGGCGATACGCGGCGTGTATGGCGTCTACAGCGTCCAGTTCGCAGGCGACAACGAGGTCGCGCAGGGGGAAGAACATCGCGGACGCCGCGAAGGCCGCGGACGTGCAGCACCTGGTGTACTCGTCGGTCGGCGGCATGGAGAGCCAGAACCGCTTCTACGTGGAGCACGGCTGGGGCCCCATCGGCAAGTGGCGGATCGAGCAGCACATCCACGAGCTGGGCGTGCCCGCGACGATCCTGCGTCCGGCCGGGTTCATGGAGGACTTCACCAGCCCGGCGCGGTTCTTCCAGAACGGCACGCTCAACGTGCCCTGGCACGACGAGATGGTCATGAAGCTCATCGCCATCGACGACATCGGCGCCTTCGCCGCGCTGGCCTTCGCGGCCCCGGACGCCTACCTGGGCCGGGCGATGGAAATCGCCGGCGACCGGCTGACGGCCCCGCAGATCGCCGACGCGTTGGGCAGGGCGGCCGACCACCCCATCCCCCACGCACGGATTCCGCTTGAGATGCTGTGGGAGCACGACCCCGAGGTCGCCAAGGTGATGACCTGGGCGAACGGAACCTTCTACGACATCGACCTCGCGCCCGTGAGGAAGGCCTTCCCCGGCGTCATGGACTTCGACAGCTGGCTGGACCGGTCAGGCAGGGCGCGGCTCCTGGCGCAACTGGCCTCCCCGTCCGCGTAACCGGGCTCGAAACACCGGCCGCGCAGCCGGTGGTTCGAGCCCGACCCTCTCGAACCGGCCCCTGTTCGGGTGCTGTTAGCTTGCGGCGATCCATTCTTCCCTTACCGGACTCTTACCAGTCCCTCACCAACAAGAGGTTGCGCATGCGCGCAGGCAGATCCGGCTTCGCGGTCGTGGTCGCGGGAACGCTCGCCCTGGGGGCATTCACCGCGCCGTCCGCGCAGGCGGCGGACACCGGCGTCACGGTGTCGAACCTGGTCCTGAACAAGGGCAAACCCATCATCGTGGGTACGTCCGCAGAGGTCGCCCCCACATTCACGTACCACGTGTCGTGGCCGTCCGGCCTCAAGCAGTCCGACGTGAACACTTCCCTGCACCTGTACCACGACACCACCGCCGCCAAGGCATCAGAGCGCGGGGGCATCCACATGGTGCTCACCGCCTGTGAGGACGGCTCCGTGGCCGCCGACTGCGAGGGCGAGCTGTACATCGACCCGCGATACACCCTCGACTCGAACAACGACGCCACGACCTGGAAGAGCACCGTCTGGGTACGCATCTGGAACGCGAAAGGCGGGCTCAAGAACGAGGAGTATCTGACTCTCTCCCCCACCGTGCGAGTCAAGCGCGCGGCGAAGGTCACCGTCGACGCCACGCCCGAGCCCGTCGCCAAGGGCGGCAATCTCACCGTCACCGGCAAGATCACCCGCGCGGACTGGGTGAAGCACACGTACACCGGCTTCGGCGGCAAGGCGGCCAAGCTCCAGTTCCGTAAAGCCGGTACCAGCACGTACAACACGGTCAAGATCGTGAAGGCGAACTCGACCGGCGCACTGAAGACCACGGCCACCGCCTCCGCCGACGGCTACTGGCGCTGGACCTTCGGTGAGACGGACACGACCGGCGGCGCGACCGCGGCCGACGACTACGTCGACGTCAAGTAACGGTCTCCTTTCCTCGGAACAAGCCGACCCGGTAGCCCCGGGGCGGCGCGCCAGGCTCCTGGAAGTTGCCGAGGGCGGCCGCCTGTTTCCGCAACCGCTCGATGCCTCGTCGAGTGCGCATGTGGCGCGGAGGTACTCAAGACAGCCCGAGAGTGTCTTCGGTACAGCGCGGTGCGAACGGCCACAGCCCACACGCCCGCAGGTTGGCCGCCCGGTGATGCGCAATGGCGAGATTGTGATCGCCGCGGTCACGCCCCGGTGACGGCGCCCGGTGATAGTGGGGGTATGCCCGCATCCCGCACCGGCGCCCTGATCACCAGAGCCTGGATTGAAGAGGACTCCCCGCATCCGCTGCACCACCGACGTTGCCGCGGGCGCCGAACGCGACGCGGACCCGGGCCGATGCCATGGGCCGGACCGTGCGGGACGGCTGCGCGAGATGCCCGCCGACCGCGACCCGCACCAAATGTCAACGGCCACTCAGCTCTCCCCGGAGGCGGCCGGTAACTCTCCGCCACTGGCGGCCGGCAGAACTTCCCCAACCGCGACCACATATCTCCCCGCTGTTGGTAGGTGGGCAGCGCAAGGAGATCCCCCTGACCGCTCGTGGCCTGATTGAGCCGGAAAGAATCACCCTCCTGGGTGACCACGATGTGAGCGTGGTGGAGGAGCCGGTCGATCGTCGCGGTGGCCAGGATCTTTGGGCAGCTCTGCCTCTCGACCGGACACCGCGGACCACGCCGGTCCGTGTGGAGCGGGCATCACACGCTGCCCCGGATGCGTGGGGCCAACGCAGTCGGAGCACGTGTGCAATGCCCTCGGGAGCTCGGCCGCTCACGGCCGGAGGGTGCCACCCCTTGGATCAAATTGGGATAAGTCGACAACCCTGGGCAGGTACAGCAGCATGGCTTTGTTGGAGGTGTACAGATCGCGGGCCCTCAGTAATGGCGGCGCGGCCGGTCGGCGGGCGCCAGGTAGACCGACCCCTACGCGATCACAAAGCCATGAGCTCATATGATCTCGCATTCTCTCCGTCACCCGCCCTGTCCGGGCCGTCCGCGAGCATCGCTCTGCTCGGCGGTTTCGACCTCGTAGTCGGCGATGAACCGGTGACCGTTCCAGTCGGCTCGAAGCGACTCCTGGCGTTTATCGCGCTCAACTACCGGGCTGCTGTCCCTCGGGCTCTGGTCGCCGGGAGTCTTTGGCCCGAAGCATCCGAGCAAGGTGCGAATACGAACCTGCGGTCGGCATTGTCACGCCTGCGCGGCCTCGGGAGGCAAGCACTGGATATCTGCCCCGCCGAGCTGCGCCTCGCGCGGGAGGTCGCCGTCGACCTGTACAGCGCCCGGTCGTTGGCCCAGCGCATTCTCGATCCCCGTGTCCCGGCCGAGGAGCTTGATCTCAACGCGGCGACCGTCGACCAGCTCTCCGCCGATCTGCTGCCCGGCTGGTACGACGAGTGGATGTTGCCGGAGGCGGAGCAATGGCGACAGCTTCGACTCCACGCCCTTGAGGCACTGACGGGAAATTTCATCGCTACGAAGGAGTTCGCCGGGGCGGTGACGGCCGCACATGCGGCCGTCCAGGCGGATCCGCTGCGGGAGAGCAGCCAGGCTTCACTGATCCGCGCCCACCTGGCGGAAGGCAATCCGTCCGAGGCGCTGTACGGCTTCGAACGCTACGAGCAGCACCTCCACGACGAGCTGGGACTCCGACCCACCCCGCGGCTGCGCCGGCTCGTGTCCGAACTGCAGCGGTCGCGCCCCGGTAACAGATCCCTGTAGCTGTGACTGTGAGGGTCATTGCCGGCGTACGAGTCGAAGTGCATAGCTGCGTACGTGAACGGGCAACGGGGTCATGCGAGTCTTTCGTGATGGGGTGACAGCGCGTCCTTTGTTCACATCTCACACCTGGCTAAGGGCTGTCCCGTCAGGGATTACCGGACAGCTCTTAGCCAGAGGATGCGCTGTCGAAGAGCGGGAGACCGGTGTGGCCGTGGCCTGGTGCTTGAGGAGCTTGGCTCCGGTCACCTGGCCTTCGCACTCGCCGGAGCCCCACGTACTGGACGGCCCGGTGGTGACCGCTTCGAAGTCGCTCTGCAGACCACCGGCAAACTGTGTGATGTGGGGTAGCTGGTCGTCGATGCTGTCGATCCAGGCAGGGAGATCTTCTCCACCGCGGTCGCGCATCACGGCCGCGAAGTCGCGGACATGTCCAACAGAGGCGCCGAGTCGAGGCCACGTGGTGCGGATCTGCTGCGCGCCACTGAACGCCGGCCACGCGGCGAACGGTTCGGCATCCCGGCCGGCCAGTACGTCTACCGGGCGGCGGGCCTCGAGATCCACCAGCAGCGTCGCGTAGTGGTGGCCGCGTCTGAGCGCGAAGTCGTCGACGCCCAGCACACGAGGGCCGTGAGTCGGAGGACCGAGCGGGGCCATCTCCAGCGACAGCGCGAGATCAGCCACAGCCCGGGCGTACCGGCTGTGCACCCGCGGCGAGACGCAGCTGCAGTCCGGACAGACCAGCTCCACGTGGCCACGGGTACGGGCGGTCATACGAACCAGGCCGCCCTCCATACACAGGATCTGTGGCGGGGCGTCACCGGCGTACAGAAGCACGTCCGACCTCCTCACGAGGATCTTGCAAGACCCCCTTGAACTCGTACGTGCCTGTCTGCGTTCGCATGCACGCCGACAGGCATGGCCAAAACCACGTCCTTGTCTTCCCGCGGCGGGTAATGCTCGTCCTGGATCGACAGGCTGCCATCGCTCACTCAGTCCCATCCCGGAGCAGGGGCGAACCCGCCACTGCCCAGTGGCGGGTTCGCGTTGTCAAGGCTGGTCGGCAGGTTTGGCTTGGTCAGCCCTCGACCGGGGTCACGTCTGTGCGCCTTGCTGGAGGACGTTGCCGTTGCCGGGTCCGGTCTGTGCGCCTTGCTGGAGGACGTTGCCGTTGCCGGGTCCGGTCTGTGCGCCTTGCTGGAGGACGTTGCCGTTGCCGGGTCCGGTCTGTGCGCCA
>NZ_JBEOVN010000163.1:9778-17334 GCF_040295565.1 Streptomyces sp. NPDC002785
GTTGGAGGACGTTGCCGTTGCCGGGTCCGGTCTGTGCGCCCTGTTGGAGGACGTTGCCGTTGCCGGGTCCGGTCTGTGCGCCCTGTTGGAGGACGTTGCCGTTGCCGGGTCCGGTCTGTGCGCCCTGCTGGAGGACGTTGCCGCTGCCGCGTCCGGTCTGCGCGCCCTGCTGGAGCACATTGCCGCTGCCGCGTCCGGTCTGCGCGCCCTGCTGGAGCACATTGCCGCTGCCCCGTCCGGTCTGCGCGCCCTGCTGGAGCACATTGCCGCTGCCCCGTCCGGTCTGCGCACCCTGCTGGAGCACATTGCCGCTGCCCCGTCCGGTCTGCGCACCTTGCTGGAGCACGTTACCGGTGCAGAATTGCGGCTGGGACCGAGTGCAGATGTTCGCGGACGGGGCCTTTGACAGGTCCTGGGGCGCTGCTGCGGCGCTGGTCACGCCTACCCCGCCAGCAAGCGCCGCGGCCAAGCACGACGCGCCGATCAGGCGGGGGATTCCTTGCCGGATGCTTCTCATCATGGTGCTCTCCTTGCGGGTGAAAGCGGGTTCACGCTTGCCTGCACCAGTCATCGTGGTGGGCTGGGCATCACCGCGGCGTGACGCCGACGTGACCGGGCTCAGCCGACGGCGGCCAGTGGATACCCCCCGTAGGTGGCCACTCAGCGCCCCAGCCATGGCCAAGGATTTCCCCACGGACGGCTGGATGTCTCCCCGGATCTGAAGCGATATCGGTTGGCGAAGCTGGTCGTGTGAAGAACAGCAGAGAGATCATCGAGCCTCTGGAGGCATACGACCTCACGGGGGGTTACCGAGCGGTGACCCAGTCGGCTGCGACCGCCGCACAGTTTCTGAGTGCGGGGCCGCCGGTCCTGCCGGACGGACAGTAAGGCTCCCACCCGCCCCCGCAGGCACGGCGCACCCCCGACGATCGTCGGGGGTGGGCACCCGCCATTCGGCCCGGGTCTTCCGCTTGCCCCGCTTCTAGGTTCACTTCTCATGAAACGAGAGACCGGAAGAAACAGGGCCCGCAACGGGCGGCCGTTGGCCGCGGGTGTCGTTCTGGGGGCGGGCGCGGCCGCTGTCGTGGGGCTTGCCCCGGACGGCTTGGGCAGGTCCGGAGCCGTGGAGGTGACGGGCGGCGCGTCCGCGTCCGCGTACGGTTCGCTGACCGGGGCGGTGGCCGACGGCCCCTCATGGACGGGGCCGCTGCTGGAGGCGGCCACCGAGGGCACCCTGGTGGCTCTCGGGCTGCTGTTGGTGTGGGCCTGGTGGGGTGCCGTACGGCGTGGGGACACCCGGCTGTCCGCCGGTACCGTGCTCACCGGCATCGGCACCGTACTGGCCTACGCGGTCAGCGAGGCCGTGAAGCAAGTGGTGGACGAGGCGCGCCCCTGCCGGGTCCTGCACAGCGGCGCGGAGGTCGTCGCCGAGTGCCCGGCCCCCGGCGACTGGTCCTTCCCGAGCAACCACGCCACCCTGGCCGCCGGCCTCGCGGTGGGCCTGGCCGTGCTGCGGCCGCGCCTCGCAGCCGTCACCCTGCCGCTGGCCGGGGCGGCGGCACTGCTGCGGGTCCTGGTGGGGGTGCACTACCCGCACGACGTGCTGGCCGGTGCGGCCCTCGGCGCCTCGGTGGTGGCGGCCGTGCTGCTCGCCTTCCTGCCGCTCGCCCGGACCGCGGCGTCAGCGCTCGGGAGGCGGCTCCGCAGGCGCGACGATTCCGGCCTCGTGGGCGACGACCGCCGCGGCGGCACGGTTGTCCACACCCAGCCTGGCCAGGATGGAGCTCACATGGGCCTTGACCGTCCCTTCCACCACATGGAGCCGCCGGGCGATCTGTCCGTTGGACAGCCCGCGGCCGAGGAAGGCCAGTACGTCCCGTTCCCGGCAGGTCAGCGCACGGACCCGTTCCCGGGCGGCGGTGCGGCGGCCGGCCAGAGCGCCCGCGCCCGTCGCCGAGAGATGGGCGACGACCCGCGCCGCGACCTTCGGTGACAGATAGGCGGCGCCGTCGGCCACCGCGCGGACCCCCGCGATGAGCTCCTCGGGCTCGCCCGACTTGATCAGGAAGCCCGCGGCGCCGCCTCCGAGCGCCTGGAGGATGTAGTCGTCCTCACCGAAGGTCGTGAGAATCACGACCTCCGTCTCCGGCACGGTGCGCCGGATCTCGGTCGCCGCCTGGATGCCGTTCATCCCGGGCATCCGGATGTCGAGCACGGCGACGGCCGGGCGATGGCGGCGGACCAGCTCCACGGCGTCGTGCCCGTCGGCGGCCTCGGCGACGACGTCGATTTCCGGATCGGTGGACAGAACGGAGCCCACACCCTTGCGGATCATCGGCTCGTCGTCGGCGATCAGCACCCGGATCACCGGCCGCTCACCGTCCCTTCCCTGCGCGGCGCACTCCTGGGGTCAGAGCCTCCTTGGACATCAGCCTGCCGCTCCGGAAGCAGAGCCGGTAGGTGTCCCCGGACCGGTCGTCGAAGCGGTCCGCCGTCATCGCGTAGTACTCGCACGTGGTGTCTTCTCCCTTCGGTTCCCCGGCCACCACCGGCCGCTGGGTGGTCTGGCGCTCGGGCAGCAGCCGTCGCACCGCGTCCCGATCCTGTCCCACTCGTAGCCGGGCGTAGTCGCCAGGGTCCAGCACGGACTGCCGGGCCGAGCGGATGTCCCAGCCCATGAGCCCGGCACTCAGCACCGCCCACGCCACCAGGGGCAGCACGACCGCGGTGGCCAGCGCCCGACGGGCACGACTGCGGGCGTGCCGGTGCTCCGGGGGCAGTGCCGGGGCCGACGCCCGGGGTGCCGCGGCCGGGCGGCGGGCGGTCGGAGTGTGCGGTATCCGCGCGGTGACCGCGAAGCCGTCGGCGTACGGACCGTGTGCGAACGTGCCGCCCGCCAGCCGCACCCGTTCGTCGAGCCCGATCAGCCCTCGCCCCGTGCCCGGTACGCCCTCCGGAGCGCCCCGAGCCGGCGAGGGTCCGTTCTGTACCCGGACCGTCGTCTTCTGGGCCGTGTGCGTCACCCGCACGCTCACCTGTGCGTGCGGCGCGTGCTTGGCCGCATTGGTCAGGGATTCCTGGACGACCCGGTGGGCGGCCCGCGCGGCCGGGGGTGGCACCCCGTCAGCATCTCCGTCGATCCGCAGGTCGACCGCGAGACCGGCGGCCGTGGCCTCCTCGACCAGCCGGGGAATGCCGGTGCCGGGCGGCCGCGGCAGCTCGTCGTCCGCCTCCTCGCGCAGGATGCCGATCACCTCGCCGAGCCGCTCCACCGACGCGGCCGCACGGGCCCGGATCTCCCCGGCCGCGGCCCGCTGGGCCTCGTCCAGGCCGGGAGCGAGCTTGAGGGCGCCCGCCGACAGGGCGATGAGACTGAGGTCGTGCCCGAGGACGTCGTGCATGTCCTGGGCGATCCGGGCCCGTTCCCGGGACCGCGCCTGCTCGGCGACGAGCTGCTGTTCGCGCTCCAGCCGGCCGGCCCGCTCCCAGCCCGCCCGGACGAGCTCCTGATACTGGCGCCAGAAGCGCCCGGCGAACCAGGGCAGCATCGCGGCCACCACCACGGCGACGAACCGCCCCGCCATCAGCAGCCACGAGGGCACCAGGGCCACCGCCACGACTCCGCCCGCGACGACCGCGACGAGCACCAGGACCGTGGGTCCGGTCCTTCCCGGCTCCCGGCCGGCGAAGAAGGCAGCCGCGGCCGCGGGCAGGGCCCACCACATATTGACGGCGCTCAGCCCGACACAGCCCGCCGCGGCAACGGTCAGAAGGCTCCCCGGTTCGACGGCCCACCGGGCCGCACCGCTGATCATTGCTCTGTACACCCGGACGACGGTACTCAGCCGAGGGGCGTCCCGGCACTGCCGAAAGTCACCGTTCCTAACTCCAGTGCAGCAAACCGGCAGCAGCTCACAACCCCTGCGCGAGCGATGCCAGGAAATTACACGGCGGTGTCGGTCCTGGGCCTTGCTGCGATGCTCGACGCATGTCTTCGTTGCCCGCCATGGATCCCTGGCCCGCCGGCATCAGCACCTCCAGGCTCCTGCTGCGTCCCGCCGAACCCGCCGACGTGAACGAGTTCACCCGGCTCTGGACGGACCCCGAGGTCCGGCGCTTCCTTGGAGGGCCCGTTGAAGAACGGAAGCTGCCGTCCTACCAACAGCACTTCGCGTTGCACCCCAACACGTTCAGCGTGGTCACACGTGACACGGCGACCGTGATCGGCTCCGTATCGGTCGATCCGGAGTCCAGGTTCGACGGTCGCCGGGAGGTGTCCTACTCCCTCCTGCCTGAGTACTGGGGCCACGGGTACGCCCGCGAAGCCGTGACCGCCGTCGTCGACCGGGCCTTGGAGGAGGTCCCCTCGGACAACCCGTCGATCATCGCGGTCACTCAAGCGGCCAATGTCCGCTCGCGTCGGCTCCTCGAAGCCATCGGCATGCGCCACATCGACTGCTTCACGGAGTGGGACGCACCGCAGGTGATGTACTCGGTCGACCGGTACGGTCTCCGCAGCCGGCGCTGAGTCACATCGTTGTCAGCCAGGGGCAGGACATCTTTTGGGCGCGGAGACCGCGCCCCCTGCCTGCTGCCTGCTCGTCGGCTCAGGCGTTTGGGCGCTTGCCGTGATTGGCGTTCTTCTTCTTACGGGCGCGTCGCTTGTTGCCTCGCTTGGCCATGCTGCACACCTCCCTCATCAGGGACTTTTCGGACGTTCGTCAGTCTAGGTTCGCCCCGGTGAGGCCGCATCAGAGGTGCTGCGCAGCCGGGCGCGCAACGCCTCGGTGAACCAGGTGAAGGCCGGCGCAGGGTCGTTTGGGGGAGGCCAGGTGTTGATCTGCGGCGGCTGCCCGGCTTCACTGCCGCGCTTCTCGGGTCGTCACCCGTACGGGCGCGTCCGGGTGGTCGCCCGGGGAGGCGCCACGCAGGGTCGGTTCTGTCTTGCAGTCCCGCTCCGGTCAAGGAGTTTCCATGGCACACACAGCGCCCACGCCCGGCCCGGCCCCTTCCGCCGAACTCGGGGGCATCAACCCCTGGGCGGCCGGTGGGATCGTGTTCGCCGGCGTACTGCTTCTCGTCGACGGCGTCCTCGGAGTGATCAAGGGCATCACCGGTATCGCCTCCGACGACGTCTACGCGCACGTCAGGAACTACACGTTCAAGTTGGACGTGAGCGCATGGGGATGGATTCACCTCGTCCTCGGCATCGTGCTCGGATGCGTCGGCTGGGGCATCCTCAAGGGCGCCATCTGGGCCCGTGCCACGGGTGTGCTGCTTGCCGCCGTCAGCCTGATCGTCAACTTCGTCTGGCTGCCGTACCAGCCGGTCTGGGCGGTCATCTCCATCGTCATCGACGCATTCGTGATCTGGGCCCTGTGTACGGAGAACTCGAAGGTGGTCATCTGAGCCATCAGGGCGTACGGGCCCGACTCGGTCGTCATGGCCGGTAGTCGGTCCATGTTCACCCGCGCCGTGAGCGGGAGAGCGAGTGAGTGAGTGAAAGGACTGCGGTGTCGGAGGAGAACACGGAAGAACTCGTCGCCCTTGCCGCCGAGGCGTATGTCTATGGGTATCCGCTGGTCCACGACTTGTCGATGGTCCAGGACTTCATGCACACGGGCTTCGGTCCGCTGCCGCCCGCTCCCTTCAACCACTTCGCGCACTCCGGTCAACCGACGTCCCCCGAAATGCACTTCGTGCCCTTCGATAACGACACGGTCTACTCGGTCGCCCAACTCGACCTCTCCGGCGGGCCGGTCCTGCTCCATGTCCCGGACACGGACGGCGCGTACTACGTGCTGCAGTTCGTGGACGTCTGGACCAACAACTTCGCGTACGTCGGCCACCGTGCCACCGGTACGGAGGCCGGGGACTGGCTCGTCGTGCCGCCCGGCTGGTCGGGCAGCACGCCGGACGGGGTGCGCGGGGTGATCGACGCACCGACCTCCGTCGTCTCCGTCATCGGCCGCAATGCCTTCAACGGTCCGGACGACATGGGGCGGGTCCGCGAGCTTCAGGCACAGCTTGCCCTCACGCATCTCGAACCGGGTACCCATCGCACAGGTCTCCCGGCACCCGACCCAGACGTACCGGAGTTGCTGAGGTTCTTCGAGCGGCTCAGGGTGTGGATGGCCGATTTCCCGCCGTCCGCGGCCGACCAGGCGTATCAGGACCGGTTCCAGCCACTGGGGCTGCTGGAGGAGGGGCCGTCGCCGTACGTGTCCGCCGACCCCGCCCTCGTACACGCACTGACCGAGGGCCTGGCACGGGGCAGGGCGCGGGTGGAGGAGGCGGGCCGGCTCGCCGAGGCGGGCGGGGGCTGGGAGATGGATCCGCACCTCTTCGACTACAACCTCGACTGGCACGGCGTCGGGACCATCGACTCCCCCCAGTGGCGGATCGCGGACCGGGAGGCCTCCTATTCGACGAGAGCGGTGGCGGCACGGAGCGGGCCGTGGGGGAACCACGGCTACGAGGCGGTGTACGCCCGCGCCTTCCGCGACGCCGACGGTGAGCAGCTGAACGGCGCCCGCTCCTATGTGCTGCGCTTCGAGCGGCAGCCGCCGGTCGGGGCGTTCTGGTCCGTGACCCTGCGCGACACATCGGACCACCACCTCGCCGAGAACCCGGCCGCGCGGTATTCGATCGGTGACCGCACCCCGGATCTCGTATACGGCGAGGACGGTTCGCTGACGATTCACATCCGGAGGGAGCGGCCGACCGACCCGGCTGCGGCGGCGAACTGGCTGCCCGCGCCCGGCGGGGACTTCCAGTCGGTGCTCAGGCTCTATGAACCGGGGCCCGAGATCCTCGACGGTGCGTACGAGATTCCCGCCGTCGAACGGAGCAGTGAGCGATGAGGAGGGCGGAACGGGGGGCGGTGAAGTAAGACCGACCGGCAAATGGGGGTGCGGACGCTCGCCTCGCCCGCCCGTTGTCAGTGGCCCGGGCCACACTGGAGGCATGTGCCGCAGTATCAAGACCCTTCGCCCGCCCGCCCTCCCCGAAGAGGCCACCGAGGAGGAGATTCGGGCTGCCGCCCTGCAGTTCGTACGCAAGGTGTCCGGCTTCCGGGCTCCGGCCGCGCACAATCAGGAAGTGTTCGACCAGGCCGTCGACGTGATCGCCGAGGCTACCGCCAGGCTGCTGGACGGTCTGGAGATACGGGGCGCTGTCAGGACGTTGTAGCGGCCGTCGCGGTCGATGCCTGGGAGGCCGCCTCCGCTGCCGGGCGGCGCATGACGTACGCGGCCAGGGAGCCTGCCACGAACAGGGCGAGGACCGAGACGGCCGTGCCCAGCCAGGTCGCGCCGAGCCACTGGGCGCCGAGGTAGCCGAGGCCGACGCTGTAACCGGCCCAGGCCACGCCCGCCAGGGCCGACCAGGGCAGGAATTCCTTCACCTTGCGATGCGCGGCGCCCGCGCCCAGGGAGACGACCGAGCGGCCGGCCGGGGCGAAGCGGGCAATGATGACGAGGATGCCGCCGCCCCGGGCGAGGGCGGTGCCGAGGTGTTCCTGCGCGGCGGTGAGGCGCCTGGACCGGGCTATGGCC